>JBEBIC010000278.1:0-3457 GCA_040080595.1 Bacteroidia bacterium
AGTTACAAGTTAATAAACCCCAGTAGCGAAGCGGTTTTTACGTATTAAAATATAAGCGATATAACTAACGTTTTAGGCTTTGTTAAGGTAAATAAAGAAAAAATAGATTCTTTCCTAAAGTAACAGCTATTACAAATAGCTGTTACTTTCGCTCAAATTAAATAAACTATGCGTTAACTGTTACACTTTTTTTTGGTGGATTCAAGTAATAAATGCAACTGGTTAAAATATTGAGTTAAAATCCCGTTTTTTTTTGCCCTAGGGTAAACAATCCACAGCCGAGTTTACATAATAAATGTTTATATAGTACTATTATTTAATGCGTATAATTTCATTTGTTTTACCATAGCTAGTAGGCCGTTGGCACGTGTGGGCGACAAATGCTCTGTTAAACCTATTTGGTTAATAAATGTAAGCGGAGCATTAACTACCTCGTTAGCTGGCTTATTGTTTAATACACGTATCATTAGCGCTACTAAGCCTTTGGTTATTATGGCATCACTATCGGCCGTAAACTGCATTACATTATTGTGTGTTGTAGCGTGCAACCACACTTGACTTTGACACCCTTTTATTATATAATCTTCGGTTTTAAACTCAGCATTAATTAATGGTAAACTTTTGCCTAAGTCTATAATATGTTCGTAGCGTTGCATCCAGTCGTCAAATAGTGCAAACTCTTCTATAATTTCTAATTCGGTTTCGTGTATGGTCATTGAGCTTTTTAATTTTTTAATAATACAAAAGTTAAACTTTATTTCTATTTGTTTTGTTACAATTATTAGGGTAGTCATTAGCCTAAAAACTATAACTACACTGGGTAATTGCGCTTGTAGTTACTTGGTAGTAGCCTCTATATAAGCCACACGGCTTAGTGGTTCGTAGGCATCGGTTTCGCCCAGTAATACTTGGTTGTTGCCTGCCACAGTACGGTGCGAATAGTTGGCCAATAAACCAGTGCGCATACATATAGCATGCACCTTAGTTACATACTCGGCAGTGGCCATAAGCGCTGGCATAGGCCCAAACGGATTACCCTGAAAATCCATATCTAAGCCTGCTATTATAACACGCACGCCATTGTTAGCAAGGGTGTTGCATACATTTACTATTTCTGCATCAAAAAACTGTGCTTCGTCTATACCCACTACATCTACATCATTAGCCAATAACAATATTGCCGAAGCATTATCTACAGGCGTGCTAGGTATGGAGTTGGCGCTGTGCGATACAATATCCGTGTCGTGATAGCGCGTATCCATAGCGGGTTTAAATATTTCTACTTTTTGTTTGGCGTATTGTGCACGGCGCATACGGCGTATAAGTTCTTCTGTTTTGCCCGAAAACATTGACCCGCAGATAACTTCCATCCACCCTACTTTTTTCCCCGTGGCAATGTTGATACTATTTTCTAAAAACATACGTTTGTGTAGCTTAGTTTTGTGTACTATTATTGTGCGCTAAATTAACGTATTGCATTTATGTACCACGTGCTATTTATTAACATTTATTACACCTTATTCATCACACCTATTTTATAATGAACAACGAACAATATCGCCGCGATTTTTTAAATAATTTAATAGCCGTAAATTCATTTGCCGAAATATTAGCCGAGCAAGAAAATCCTGAACCTGCTATTATAAACAAACTAAAAGAACGCACCTTACAACTTTATCAAACTCTTGTAGCTATTGAATTTGATGGCAAGATAAGTACGCCACAAGTAACCGTTCCTAATGCGCACTACGAGGCTCCGCAAATGCAAGTAACGCCTCCGTCAGTAATAGAAAACAATATGAGTTTTGTTGAAAATAGTACGGCAAATTCAACCTACTCCAATACTGATTTAAACGAATTTAACAACGAAATAAGCGAGCTATTTACCGCACCCGAAACTACCCAAACCACTACTGTAGCAACACCTACAGTAGCAAATGAAGTAAGTAACGAGCCCGAATTTATTATACACACAGCTACTCCCGAGCCTACTTTAGAACCTCAATTTACAACTAGTAGTACTGCTGTAACGCCCAATATACCTATGCGTACACCGCTCAAAAACTTTTTGGGCTTTAATGATAAAATTCAAATACAAAACGATTTGTTTGGTAGCAACAACGATTCGCTAACCAATTTTATGACTGTAATAGACAATTGCGAAACCTCGCAACGTGCTATTGGCGTAATAAACGAATACAAAAACAATTTGCAATGGGACAAAGAAAGTGAGGCTTTCCATAATCTTATTGCCATTATAGAACAAAAATTTAGATAGCGTGCGCCACTTAATTCTACTACTATTTATTACCACCGCTACTACTATTACACAAGCACAAGTAGTGGCGCAAGCACGCCAGTATATAGACACGCTTACTGCGCCACACCTGCATGGTAGAGGTTATGTAAATAATGGTGTAAACAAAGCTGCCAATTATATTGCACAACAGTTTGGTAAACTAAGCAACGCAACAGTAAGTACACAGCAGTTTGAAACATCAGTAAACACTTTTCCTAATGCTATGCAAGTAATATTAGGTACTGATACCTTGCAAGCAGGCAAGCACTACATAGTAGGCGGTTACAGCCATTCGGTAAAAGGCACTTTTCCAGTTGTGTATTTAGATAAAGAAACTTTTTTTGATAAAAAACAATACAAAAAATTTATAGCCAATGCGCCTGCTAATTATTTTATGTTGATTAATGCCAATGAATACAATGCAGATGAACGCAAAAAAATAGTAAAAGAAATAAACGAGTATCGTGCCTTAGCCGAAGGAATACTAGTGCTTACCAACCAAAAATTAACTTGGGGAGGTAGTGAATTTTTAACCACTACACCTGTTATTATTATTGATAAAAATCTCACGCCTACCATTACCGAAACCATTACCGTAGCTATAGATGCAGAGTTGCAAGCCAACTTTAAATGCAAAAATATAGTAGCAAAAATTGAGGGCGAAAACAACGATTCGGCTATACTTATAAGTGCACACTACGACCACCTAGGGCGTATGGGCAAGGTCACTTATTTCCCTGGTGCTAATGATAATGCCAGCGGAGTGGCTATGCTGTTGAGTTTGGCTAACTATTATCAAAACCATAAACCCAAGCACACTATGTATTTTGTAGCATTTGCAGGCGAAGAAATAGGATTGCTAGGCTCTCGTTATTTTGTACAAAACCCTATAATAAATTTGCAAAGCATTAAGCAAGTTATTAATATAGATATGTGCGGCACAGGCAATGAAGGTATTACGATAGTAAATGCTCCTGCAAGTCCTAAATTATTGAATGCGATGAATACAATAAACACAACACAACACTTATTACCCGAAATAAAAACACGTGCCAATACCGCCAATAGCGACCATTATTGGTTTACCACCTTGGGCATACCATCAGTATTTATATATACACTGGGAGGAAGCAAAGCCTACCACGATATATACCTGTC
>JBEBIC010000053.1:0-14625 GCA_040080595.1 Bacteroidia bacterium
CTGGAGGGGCTGGCGGAAGTGGTAAAATATCAATTAGACTTTCTAACAATTTATATAAATATTAAATAATAAAGCCTCAGTTACGGAGTCTAGCCGAATTACAAAAGACAAACAAACAATTAACCAAAAACCAACCAACATTATGAAAACAAAAATTAACACACTACTTGTATGCCTTGCATTGTGCTATATGGCAATAAGCACTAGCCATGCGCAATGCTTACCTATGATTAAAATTGATGGCAACGACATTATTGCTGATGAAAATAGCCCATCGGGCATTAAGTTACCCTCGTGGCTAGCAGCAGGGCAAACCTTAGCACAATCGCAAAATGTATATTCTATAGCCGTTATAGAATTTACCATAAACGGTACTGCATTAGATTATAGCCAAAACAAAAGCGTAACCACAGTACAAACAGTACCCGCAGGCAAAGTATGGAAATTAGAGAGCATACATAAAAACCCTGCATTAACAAAAGTAGTAAGTAGTTATACCACACCAGGCACGTATTCATTTACGCCTACATGTAGTAGTACATATAAAATTAAAGTTTGGGGCGCTGGTGGTGGTGGTGGTGGTGGTGCGAGTCCAGCAACATGTGGTATTGCTAATCCTGTTGGTGCACCTGGTGGTGGTGGTGGTGGATATGCCGAAGGTTATTTTGATTTAAACTCATCTACCACATATACCATAGTAGTAGGTGCTGGAGGAACAGGAGGTTTACCTAATGTTAGTGGAGCTACTAATATAGGAGTTACGGGAGGTACTAGTAGCGTAAGTATTGTAGGTATAAGTGCGTCTGGAGGTGGTGGTGGAATAGGTTGTTCTAACGGTGGTGGAGGTGGAACTGGTGGAACTGGAACTGGGGCAACTACTGTAAAATCAGGTAATGGAGGGGCTTCAGGTGGTATTGGGTCAGCGGGAGCAGGAGGAACTGCCGCAAGTGGTTCTGGTGTTGGAGATGAGGGTGGAATAGGCGGGGCAGGAACTGGCGGAGCTGCGGTATCAAACCCTGGCAATGCGCCTGGTGGAGGAGGTAGCGGTAGTGGTCATGTATCTAATGTTAGTGGGGGTACTGGTGGAGCAGGTAAGGTAGAACTGAGTGTAGGTGGAGTTAGCACAACCTCTAAAGTTCCCTGTGTAGCAATGTATTTATACAATACCAATTGTGCTGGAGCTTGCCCAACAGGTTGGACTGACGCAGGTTGTGGATTTGGTGCTTCTGGTGCAGGGGGTAATACTACAGTTCGCACTTGTTACCGTTGCGATTAATACAATCTGTATCGTTAGTATTAATATAAAACTGTTTAAATTATTATAAAATTAATTATAAAAAACGAATATTCCACGGTTTATAACCGTGGAATATTTGTAAATAACGAGTAAAAATACTCCTTTTATTAGTAGCATAATATACAACTCTCCATCTCGGCGTAGTTTGTGGCTTATGTACCTTCTCGCTCATAAGTCCACAGTACTTATGCCGTGCCGTAATATCATTTTTAACTATATAATTTACCACCCAATCAAGTCTTACAAAGTACAACATACATAATACAACCATGACAAAAAACCTAATTACCCTACTGCAACATACCAAAAGCTCGCCAGCCCAAAAACATTTTAAAACGACTTTAGACAAGCATAACTTAACAAGTGCCGAATTTATAGTGCTAAAAAGTATTATAGATTTAAGTGCTAATAATACCCACATTAGTCAAATGAACATTTGTACCTATGCCAATATCAAACCTATGAATACCTCTATACTACTACGTAAACTTACTGCACGCAAATTAGTACAACGTCACGAGCACCCTATAGACACTCGTGCCAAAGCGATTAGTCTTACATCGGCAGGCCAAAAAACCATAACTGAGGTACTGAACAATGTTGATAACACTACCAGTGGGCATTAACTAAATTCAAAAACGAATAGTGGCGCAATGAGCATTATTAACAATCATATTTTATATTAGTAAATAATTTTTATTGTTAAAAGTCTGCGCCCTGCTTGAGGAAATTGTAGCTATTATTAACGTTTAAATTTCTACGCTATTTTAAATAATCAACTATTTTGCATAAAAATAGTGCTAATATGTATTTAAGCATTAATTTCGCACACATGTCAGATAGCAACTTTGTAGATTACGTAAAAATATGCTGCCGCAGCGGAAAGGGCGGAGCGGGTTCAACCCACTTTTATAGAGATAAATTAACCGCCAAGGGAGGTCCTGATGGTGGAGATGGTGGGCGTGGTGGCCACATTATACTTAAAGGAAACAAGCAATTGTGGACGTTGATACACCTAAAATATCGCAAGCATATAATAGCCGAAGACGGCGTATATGGCAAGGGTATGAACAAAACAGGACGCGAGGGTAAAAACCAAATACTTGAAGTACCCCTAGGTACTATAGCCCGAGACTACGAAACCAACGAAATTATATGCGAAATAACCGAAGACGGACAAGAGTATATAGTAACGCCTGGCGGTAGAGGTGGTTTGGGCAACTGTAATTTTAAATCGTCTACATTCCAATCGCCACGCTACTCGCAACCAGGCGAGGACGGGCGTGAAGACTGGAATATACTTGAATTAAAAGTATTGGCAGATATTGGTTTGGTAGGTTTTCCTAATGCAGGAAAATCAACATTACTAAGTAAAATATCAGCCGCAAAACCCGAAATAGCCAACTACGCATTTACTACACTCGTACCTAATTTGGGTATTGTAAACTATCGTGATTATCGTTCGTTTGTAGTAGCTGATATACCAGGTATTATAGAAGGGGCTAGCGAGGGTAAAGGTTTGGGAATACGCTTCCTACGCCATATTGAGCGTAACTCGGCATTATTATTTATGGTGTCGGCAGAAGCAAAAAGTATAAAAGCCGAATATAAAATATTGGTAAACGAGCTTAAAAAATACAACAAAGAATTGTTAGATAAGCAACGCATACTTGCCATAACCAAGTGCGATATGATAGACGATGAGCTGGAAGCAATGATAAAGAAAACCGACGTGCCTCGTGGAGTTCCTGTGGTATTTATATCATCGCACACGGGCAAAGGTTTGCAACCGCTCAAAGACCTTATATGGACAACGCTCAACAAAGAATAAAAACGGCATAGCGTGCAGTGGTTAAGTATTGATACCGAATTATTTTTGTTTATAAACGGACATTACACTTCGTTTACTGATGAACTAATGTGGCACGTAAGCCAATGGTATAGCTGGATTCCGCTCTACATTTATTTTATTTATAATTTATATACAACTAACAACACAACACAATTATTGCGCAAAGTAGTAGTTGTGTTGGTGTGTATAGCTCTAAGCGACTATGTAGCATCGGGCATTATTAAACAGTATGTAATGCGTTTACGACCATCGCACGAACCCATGTTGCTAACGCAAGTACACGCAGTACACGCTTACGTAGGTGGGCTTTACGGCTTTGTAAGTAGCCATGCTGCTAATACTATAGCTATGCT
The DNA here is from genome assembly GCA_040080595.1 of Bacteroidia bacterium. Classification (GTDB taxonomy): domain Bacteria; phylum Bacteroidota; class Bacteroidia; order UBA4408; family UBA4408; genus JACMRI01. The sequence continues at coordinate 3,503 of JBEBIC010000053.1, forward strand.
TATGTGTGCTATTTTATTACTTAAAAAAAACAATTGGCTTGTGCTATTATGCGCTGTATATGTAGTATTAACAGCCTACTCACGCATATACTTAGGAGTACATTACCCGTTGGATATAGTGGGAGGTTGGTGTGTAGGTATAGTAATGAGTACATTAGTAATAAAGCTGGCACAGCGTAAACAATGGATTACAGCGCAATGAGTGAGTACAACTGCATACTCGTGATAGGTGCAACAGCAAGTGGAAAAACACAATTAGCAGCACATATAGCACACGCACTTAATGCAGAGATTATAAGTATAGACTCAAGGCAAGTGTATAAAGAATTAACCATAGGTTCGGGCAAAGATTTAAACGAATACATAGTAAACGAAACGCCTATACCTTACCATTTAATTGATGTGGTAGGTGTAAATGATGAGTATCACATACACCAATATTTACAAGATTACGCACAGTCATTTATTAATATTACTGCCAAAGGCAAGCCAGTAGTGCTATGCGGAGGTTCGGCTATGTATATATATAGTATGCTTACCCAAGCGCAATATACTGGAGTGCCTGTAAATAGTGTACTAAGAGCGGAGTTAGCACAAAAATCATTAACCGAATTACAAGCCATATATACGCTACATGCCCCATTGTCCCATGCCGAAATTACGCATCACAAACGTATAATTCGTGCTATAGAAATACAACAGTATTTAGCCCACAATACTTACCAACCTATAGCATTACCCAAGCTAAACCCATTAATAATAGGACTGGAGAGCAGTACTGAAGAACGTAGAGCTAAAATAAAAAAACGTTTAACACACCGTTTGCAAAATGATTTAATAACCGAAGTTGAACACTTGTTACAACACACAACAACTCCCGAACGCCTTATACACATGGGTTTGGAGTACAAATATATTACCCAATACGTACAAAAACAACTTACTTACACTGAGTTAGAAACTCAATTATACAATGCAATATGCCAATATGCTAAAGCCCAAATGACGTGGTTGCGCAAGCTAGCACGTGAAGAAAACAACATACATTGGCTAAATACCAACAATACACTTCCTTACAACACAAAATACAGTTGCGATTTATGGAATAATAAATTAAAAATGTAGATTTACAAACCGAAAACTAATTACATTTGTTTAATTATTTTACAACAAAAGTTAAACAAAATAAAAACTACACAATGAACCCTACTACACTTGCCAAATTATTAGATACTCCCCTATTACCAACCGCTTTTGACAAAAACGATGTGGAGAAAATAAACGAAATAGAACAACACTTTAAAGCAATAATGGAAACATTAGGGCTAGACCTTAGTGATGACAGCCTAAGCGGAACGCCTAAACGTGTGGCAAAAATGTTTGTACAAGAAATATTTAGTGGTTTAAACCCCGCCAACAAACCAGATGTTACATTGTTTGACAATAAATTTAGTTACAACGAAATGTTGGTAGAGCGTGATATAAATTTTTATACTACCTGCGAACACCACTTTTTGCCATTTTATGGCAATGCGCATATTGCCTACATGAGTTCAGGTAAAGTAATAGGTTTATCTAAGCTAAATAGAATTGTAAAATACTTTGCTAAACGTCCGCAAATACAAGAGCGACTAACGGTGCAAATAGCCAACGAACTAAAAAAAGTACTCAATACCGAAGATGTAGCGGTACTCATAGACGCTAATCACTTATGTGTAGCAAGCCGTGGCGTAAGCGATGTAACCAGTAGTACCGTTACCAGTAGCTATAGCGGACAATTTACAAACGAAAGTAAGCGGAATGAATTTTTACAGTATATTCGCAGTAAATAAATTTATAATACAAAATAACATTTTATGCGAAACAATACCATTATCAACATCAGTACAACCGTTCTTAGTATAGTATTAATAACAACAAGTTTTTTAGCAAAGGCGCAACTTAATGCCAATGTGAGTATAGTGCGCGATACGTTTGGAGTACCGCATATATTTGGAAAAACAGATGCTGATGTGGTGTATGGTTTGGCTTACGCCCATTGCGAAGACGATTTTACCAACATACAAAAAGCGCTAGCAATGGCACGCCACAAGCTAGGCTTAATAAAGGGTAAAAAAGGTGCAGGGGTTGATTATTACAACCAATTTATACGTGCCGAGCAAACAGTAAACGAAGAGTATGATAAGCAACTTTCTCCTAAGTTTAGACTGTTATTAGACAACTATGCGGCAGGTATGAACACTTACGCCAATAGCCATCCTAACGAAATTATACTTAAAGGTATTTTTCCTGTTACAGGCAAGGATATGATAAAAGGTTTTTATACCATTATTACAGGCATGGTTGATGGCTCGGATATGCTACAAGCTTGTATGAAAAACGAAGCCGATAATTATATACACAACGCTGGCAGAGGTTCTAATTCGTTTGCAATGGCAGCGAGCCGTAGTACCGATGGTAGCACTATGTTGGCCATAAACCCACACGTACACTTGGAAAGTATGATAAGCTGGTGGGAAGCGCACGTATGTAGCGAGGAAGGTTGGAATTTTCACGGTTCGTTTTTTCCAATGATGATAGGGCCTGCAATGGGTGCTAGCGATAAATTAGCGTGGGGAGTTACGTTTAATTGGCCTGATTATACAGATGCTTATCGTATGGAATTAAACCCTAAAAACCCTAACGAGTATATGTTTGACGGTAAGTACATTCCGTTTGAGCGTAGTAAAGCCACCATGAATGTAAAACTTAAAGGGGTAAAAATAAAAGTTAAAAAAGAATTGTTGTGGTGTAAGTATGGCCCTGCTATACGTACTAAACACGGTGTGTTTGGCATACGCTATAATGTAATGGGTAATATACGTGCTGCCGAGCAATGGTTTAATATGAGCCACGCCAAAAACTTAGATGAATTTAAAACAGCAATGAAAATACGTGGCATACCCCTGTTTAACATTGTGTATGCTGATGCAGATAATAATATTGCACACTTTTTTAGTGGTTTAGTACCTGTAAGAGATACCGCTTACAACTGGCAAAAAGTAGTACCAGGTAACACGTCTAAAACATTGTGGAATACATTTATTCCGTTTGAAGATATGCCTACTACCACTAATCCATCGTGTGGTTTTGTGTATAACACCAATAATACTCCATGGAGAAATACCTGCGATGCCGAAAATATTGACAGTACCAAATTTCCAACTAACGCTGCGTGGCACTGGAATAGACCTAATGGGCGCGACCATCGCCTACGCGAATTAATAGATGCTAAGGACAAGCATTCGTTTGAAGAGTTTAAAGCAATTAAATTTGATAACACTTACCCACAATGGGAAAATGGAATTAAAAAAAGTTTAAGCGCAGTAAAACAATTAGATATAACCAAATACCCCGATATAAAAGATGCGATAGAGGTAATAAACAATTGGGATTTTGTATCTAATGTAGAAAATAGAAATATGGCAATGGTGCTACACACACTTGCGCGCATTGGAGACCTCACTCATGGCTTTTATAACGAAATGGAAACTGGTTTTATATTTACCGAAGCGCAACTCGTACAATGTATTAGAGAAAGTAAAAAAGATTTGCTTAAAAACTTTAATACCATAACCCCTACACTTGGGCAGGTACAAGTAGTAAAGCGCACCAATAGCGACTATGAACTACCTATGCCAGGTGCTCCCGACCAAATATCACCCTCGTATTGTAAAAAAATAGAAAATGGTAAATACCAAGTTGATAAAGGCGATACGTTTACGATGTTAGTTAAGTACAACAAAAAAACAGGCAATGTATTTGAAACTCAAATGCCGTTTGGAGCATCAAACAACTCTAATAGCAAGCATTACAACGACCAAATGAAAATGTATAGCACGCACAAAACAAAAAAAGTGAGTTTGAATAAACTAGACATTATACCTGTTGCAGAGCAAATATATAGCCCTAAATAAGTTTTAAGTTATATGACACAAACTTGGTACTAAAATACAATACTGTTTTAGCACCAAGTTTTTTGTAGCTAAATTATTCCTTAATAAACTTACGTGTTATTTTTTCGCTATCGGTTGCTATACTTATAAAATAGACACCTGCTGTAAGTGTTGATATATCTAGCGTTTCGTTAATGGTGTTTGTTTTATAATTCTTAGCTATTAATTGTTTTCCATCAGCGCTGGTAATGTATAAATGAATAGGAGATGTATGTTCCGATGCTATTTCTACACTCAATTTATCTACTGCAACACTTGGGTATATTTTATACTTAATAGTATTGGTAGTGCCTATAAGATTGGTTATACCACTAAGCAGTACAACATTATTTGTAACCGCACACCTATTACTATCAGTAACGGTAACTGCATACGTTCCTGCGGATATTGCTGCTAAGGTATCGTTTATTTGTATTGGACTAGTGTTCCAACTATGTGTATATGGAGGTGTGCCGCCCGATGGTACAAAACTTATAATTTGTCCATCGTTACAGGTGCCACACGATGGGTTGGTGGTAGCTACCCAAGCCAATAAATTGTTAGGTTGATTAATTGGAGCATTTATTACCGAAATACAACCTTTGGCATCAGTAACTGTACAGCTGTAATTTCCTGCTACTACGTTGGTCATAGTATCGTTAGTTTGTGGAGGTGTAGTAGCCCAGTTGTAAGTATAAGGGGGTATTCCGCCATTTGCAATTGCTACTGCGCTACCATTAGCATCTCCATAACACAGTTCGTTTTTTTGAGTAGATGATGTTGTAAATATATTAACAGTATCCGCATACACATTTACAATTATGGGTTGATATTTAAAACCTGATACAGGGCACATATTATCAATAGATTTAAACATAAACTGAAACGTATTATGCGTTTGTGTATTAGTACCACCTACGCCTGCAAGCGTTAAATTTTTTACGTGCATACATGCCGTTTGCCAACTAAAATGCCCACCTACTTGTGCGTAACCTGTGTTTACGCCTACAGTAGGCGTAAATGGATTTTTGCTCGTAAACGAAAATTGTGCACAAGGCGGAGTTGCGCAACCGCTTGCGGCAGTAGCCAAACAAGGCGGAGTGTTACACGGTGTTTGTAGGCTAAGTGTAGCAGGATTATAGATATTATTACTTGCAAAAGTACCGTATTGCAGGCCTGTGGTGGTTAATGTATGTTGTTGTGTTATGGTATCTTGTGCTGTTATATCAAATTCTACTAAATCGCCAGCAGTTACATTTATAACATAAGCGGTGCTATCTACTACTCCATTTTTCACAAACTGTACAGGCGCTATGGTTGGTATAGCGTTAGTTTGTTGAGGATAGATATTGAATAAATAACTACGATACACCTCAGCTATTTTTACACCACTCCTAAACGCAGTTGTTTTAATGGTAGAGGCATATATTCCACTAGGAACTGTATTAGGCACACTAAAATTAAATGAGCCTGTAACACTATCTAATAGTGGTAATGCGCCCACTTGTACAGCTCCTATTGGATTATTAAATGTGTATGGAGCATTAAATGTAGTATAGGCGTAATGTTGAATATTGGGCATAGTAAGCTTCCATTCGTTATTATTGTTGTTAGTTGTAGGGCAACTTGGATATGAACCATCTACCCAAGTGTCGTACATTGGTTTTCCCCATTCTACACTTACTGAGTCCCAATCGGCATCATTGGCATTTGGGTTATAACTAAACGTTTGCCCTTTGGCTATAATACCTACGGGTAGCTCAGTAAATACAGGCGAATTATCATAACACGGTTTTGCTTTATTACCATTATACGCATACATAGCCGAACGTAGGTTAAAACCTGTTTCAAAAACATTAATCGTTCCACTTGGATAACAACAACTTGTATATGTAAACCACCAACCATTAACACCTGGCGTATAGTTTCCTAAATCAATATCGGCCGATTCGTACAAAATTTCTTGTACTGCTCCTATATTATTATTTCCACATTTTATTGCTGTTAAAGCTCCTTTGCAACCAGGTAATGATATTTCTCTATTAGCCCCCTCTTGTAATGTAATAGAATTTATAGTGGGATGATTCCACACACATATATCAATAGGACCACTACCAATATCACTAGCGTTACCCCCTTCGCACATTTGGTATTTACTCATCTTAAATCTATACTTACCATTAGGTTGGCACGTCCATGTTATTTGTCCACCCGCAAGGTGCGAAGCGTAGGTTTCGTTAATGCTTAGTAATGTAAGTGTAAACAATAGTGCTTTGTACAAGTTTTTCATAGGTGTTGGGTTTGAATTTTTTACTAATATACAGTTTCTTTTGCCACGAATGCACTAATCAATGTGGTATAAGTTCTAATAGTGCGAACTATTTTTATTCGTGCATTCGTGGCTATTATTATGCCATGAATGCACTAATCAATGTGGTATAATTTCTAATAGTGCGAACTATTTTTATTCGTGCATTCGTGGCTATTATTAGTTAAAGTACAATTCGTTTATAATTCAATTTTAATTCGCCAAAGTTTACAATTAATGCTAAACTATTATGTGATACCTTCAAGTAATTTATAGCCTGTGCTACAAACTCATCTACAATATTAGTTACCCCTTTTACTTCCAAAATAATAGTATCATTAATTACAAAATCAGCATAAAATTTATGCTTTAAAATTATGCCTTTATAATTTACCTCATACATTTTCTCACGTTCAAATTGAATTCCTGCCTTTGTAAACTCATACTCTAACGCATCTTTATAAACAATTTCGGAAAATCCAGCGCCTAAATTATTGTGTACCTCCATACATATTCCAATTATCAAATAGCTTTCCTCTTTATAAATTATAGGACTCATTGTTTCGTTTTATTTTGCCACGAATGCACTAATCAATGTGGTATAATTTCTAATAGTGCGAACTATTTTTATTCGTGCATTCGTGGCTATTATTATTTCTCTAGGTATTCATTAATAAGTGTGGGATAGTTTGCAATAAAAAAGCACTGTTTTTATTCGTGCATTCGTGGCTATTACTGTTTTACTTACTCCCCAACGCTGTTTTTAAATATTTAGCCGTGTGCGATTCTTTTACACTAATCAAGCCTTCGGGTTTGCCTTGGTAGAGTAAGCGCCCGCCCTCATCGCCACCATCGGGGCCTATGTCTATAATGTAGTCGGCGCATTTTATTATTTCCATATTGTGTTCAATAAGTACTATGGAGTTGCCTTGTTTTAATAGGGCTTCAAATGCAGCTAACAGTTTTTTAATGTCATGAAAATGTAAACCTGTAGTAGGTTCGTCAAATATAAATAAAGTGTGGTTTTCAAAATCGCCTAACGATAAAAAGTAAGCCAACTTTATACGTTGTGCTTCGCCACCACTTAGCGTACTGCTCGATTGTCCTAGTTGCACATAGCCCAAACCTACGTCGGCAAGGCATTGTAGCTTAGCGGTTATTTTTTTGTCGGCAGTGGTGGGTTTAGCGGGCGATGTATAAAATAGCAACGCCTCGTCCACCGTCATACACAATAGTTCGTGTATGTTTTTGCCCATATATTCTATTTCTAACACTTCGGTCTTAAAACGCTTGCCATCACAGGCTTCGCACAGTAATTCTACATCAGCCATAAACTGCATAGCTATGTGTATGTTGCCATCGCCCTCGCAGGCTTCACATCTACCACCATCAACATTAAAACTAAAGTGCGAAGGTTTAAAACCACGTTGCTGTGCCAATGGTACTGCGGCAAACGAATTGCGAATTTCGTCGTAGGCTTTTAGGTAAGTAACAGGATTACTACGGCTACTGCGCCCTATGGGGTTTTGATCCACAAACTCCAATTGTTTTATTTTGTCGTAATCGCCCAACATAGTTTCAAACTTACCTGTAAGCTCGGTGTATGTACCTGTGAGTTTTTTTAGTGCAGGGTACAGTACTCGTTTTACTAACGATGTTTTTCCGCTACCACTTACGCCTGTTACTACACAGAGGTTATTGAGCGGAAACTTTACATCAATATTTTTTAAATTATTTTCGGTAACGCCCTTTAATTCTACAAAATAATTGCTTGCTCTACGGCGTGTAGGTAGTTCTATTTTTTCGGCACCTGTAAGGTAAGCAGTAGTAAGGCTTGTGGTAACATCGGTTATTTTGCTTATATGCCCCTGAAACACTACCTCTCCGCCATTGCGCCCAGCAAGTGGACCTATATCTATAAGGTAATCGCTGGCACGCATTATTTCTTCGTCGTGCTCTACTACTATTACCGTATTACCAAGGTTGCGCAAGGCTTCCAGTACTTTTATAAGTTGTTCGGTATCTCGTGGGTGTAGCCCAATGCTAGGTTCATCTAACACATACAAACTTCCCACTAGGCTACTACCAATGTTTGTAGCCAAGTTAATACGTTGTGATTCTCCTCCCGAAAGACTATTACTTAATCTGTTTAAGGTTAAATATCCTAAGCCCACTTCTATTAAAAATTGCAAACGATTTACTACCTCTACTATAAGTTTATCGGCTATTTGTGCTTGTTGTCCTGTAAGTTTTAATTTCGTAAAATGAGTATGCGCATCTCGTACTTGCATAAGTACTACATCGCTTATGGATTTGTTGCCTAATTTTACATACGATGCGTCCTTACGTAATCGTGTGCCGTGGCAATCGGGGCAATGCGTTTTACCTCGGTAGCGAGACAGCATTACACGGTATTGTATTTTGTATGTTTGAGTTTCTATAAATTCAAAAAATGAATTGATGCCCTGAAAATATTTATTGCCCGTCCACAGTACTTGCTGTTCGGCTTTGCTTAATTCGTTGTAGGCACGGTGTATAGGAAAATCAAATTTGAGGGCGTGTAGCAATAATGGTTTTAAATATTCGCTCATTACATCGCCTTTCCAGCAGGCAATAGCACCCTCATATACGCTTATGTTTTTGTTGGGAATAACAAGGTCGGGGTCTATGCCTAAAACACTGCCAAAGCCCTCGCAACGCTTACACGCACCTATTGGATTGTTAAAACTAAAAAAGTTAAGCGAAGGTTGTTCAAACTGCATTCCATCGGCTTCAAACTTATTGCTAAATTGTTTTTTAATACTTTCTTTTTTATTTATTACTTCAACAATACAAATACCATCGCCCTCAAAAAATGAAGTTTGAATACTGTCCGCCCAGCGTGTTTGCTCATCTTCATCGGTAGTATTTAGTACAAATCTATCTACTAACAACAAGCATTTGGGCAATTCTTTTTCGGTAATTGTATTTAATACATCGTCTATTTTCACCAACTCATTTTTGTATTCCATACGAGAAAACCCTTGCTGACGATATACCTGCAACTGTTGCACAGCGGTGCGTGTATCGGGTTTGTTTATAGCTATAAATATATGTACGGTACTTGCGTTAGCTTGTGTTTGCAAATAATTAACTACATCGGCCACGGTGCTACACGTAACTTCTGCGCCACTTACAGGGTGGTATGTTTTGCCAGCACGTGCATATAATAATTTTAGGTAATCGTATATTTCGGTTGATGTACCTACCGTAGAACGTGGGTTGTGGGTGCTTACCTTTTGTTGTATAGCCACAGCGGGCGATATGCCGCTTATGTAATCTACATCAGGCTTGTTAAGCCTGCCCATAAACTGGCGTGCATAACTCGATAAACTTTCTACATACCTGCGTTGCCCTTCGGCGTACAAGGTATCAAACGCAAGCGATGATTTACCCGAGCCCGAAAGTCCAGTAATAACAACCAGTTTGTTGCGAGGAATGCTTACATCAATATTTTTAAGATTGTGTACACGTGCACCTTTTACAAATATTTCGGTGTGTGCAGGTGTTGTTTTTTTTATGATAGGTGCAGTTGTTTTTTTTGCTTTGGTTGCCATGGTATGAATTGTAGTTCTTCAACACAAAAGTAAGGTTTCTTACCCCTATAAAGCTATTACAATGCAATTATTTTTCATAGTTGTTTTGTTAAATTTTACTTTGCTAATATTAAGTAGTGAAAATAATTACGGTTATTGCTTACTAGTAAGCAATAACCGTAATTATTAATTAACAACTTGCTGTTTTATTGCGTTACCACAATTTTAGTACGTGCAATAGTGCCGTTTTGTGTGTTTTTAATTACATACACACCGCTTACTAAACCTGCTATATGCGCAGTAGTTTCGTTAGCGTTGGTGGTAAATGTACCTACTACTTGTCCTAACTCGTTTACTATAGTGTAAGTGCCATACGTAGCGGTAGTAATACTAAACGTACCGTTGTTAGGGTTGGGGTATGCGCTTATAACTGCTGCTGTATTTATAGCTTTAGTATTAGTTATAATTATGCTCACACATGCAGATGTATCTGTACAACCGTTTAGTGTAACTACCACTGCATAACTTCCTGTAGCGGTAGCTACATAGCTTTGGTTGGTATCGTTTGATAGTGCGGCGTTAGTACTGCAATCTATCCATTGGTAAGTTGCTCCTGCTACTGTAGCGGTAATAGAATCGCCAGTTACAGTAGTAGTTTTTAATACTGGGTTTACGGTAAGGTTGGTAGTAACCGTACTATCACAACCTGAGGTAGGAAATACATCAACGTATGTGCCGCTAGTAGTATAGGTGTTAGCGCCTACTGTGGTAGTTTGTCCTGCACATAATGTAATGTTTTGAGACGTACTAACACTATTATTAATAATCAAATTAAGCGTTAATACACTATCGCAACCTGCGCTGTTAGTAAGCGTTTGGTTGTATGTACCACTTGCGGTGTAAGTGGTTCCGTTGAGTATGTAAAAACTACATGCACTTGCGTTTATGGTTGCAAATGTAATCGTGTTAATAATCAAATTAAGCGTTAATACACTATCGCAACCTGCGCTGTTAGTAAGGGTTTGAGTGTATGTACCACTTGTGGTGTAAGTAGTTCCGTTTAATGTATAAAAACTACATGCGCTTGCGTTTATGGTTTCAAATGTAATCGTGTTAATAATCAAATTAAGCGTTAATACACTATCGCAACCTGCGCTGTTAGTAAGGGTTTGGTTGTATGTACCACTTGCGGTGTAAGTGGTTCCGTTGAGTATGTAAAAACTACATGCACTTGCGTTTATGGTTGCAAATGTAATCGTGTTAATA
>JBEBIC010000279.1:0-3455 GCA_040080595.1 Bacteroidia bacterium
AATATAGTATATGCAATGATGTATAAAAAAGAGGGGTAAATATTCTCTTATACTAACAAATTGTATATCTGTATTTAGCACTAATTGAATGTTTTTATAAATTTGTTGCAAATAAATAGTGCAATTCAGTAAAATTACTTATATTACAAATGGCAGTTGAAATAGAACATAAATATTTAGTGCATATTGATTTATGGCGTAAAGCTACTTCACATGCAAGTGTACGTGTAACCCAAGCCTACATGCTTACCGACCCCAACAAAACTATACGTGTGCGCACTATGGGCACTACGGCGTTTATAACCATTAAAGGTAAAACAATAGGAGCGAGCCGAGCGGAGTTTGAATACGAAATACCATTAGGCGATGCGCAAGAGCTTATAGCGCAATTTTGCCACAATTGTATTGACAAAACACGCCACTATGTAAATTACGAAAATAAATTGTGGGAGGTTGATGAGTTTCATGGTGAAAACCAAGGCTTAATAGTAGCCGAAATAGAATTGAACACTGAAACCGAAACGTACACATTACCCAATTGGGTGGGCGAAAATGTAACAACCGATATGCGCTATACAAATGCTAAACTATCAGTAACACCTTATACCGCTTGGTAATACAGTAACCGTAAACTTCACAATAAAAAAGCGCTAATGTTATACAACATTAGCGCTTTTTTATTGGTAGAGGATTTAGTAAAAAACTATACTTCTTTACTTGGATTTTTAAAATAGACTTCGTCGGCCTGAAACTCGCTAATAGCTATTAATGTAGCTTTAGGCATTTTTTCGTAGTATTTAGAAATTTCTATTTGCTCACGATTTTCAAATATCTCATCTAAATTATCAGTAGTAGATACGAAATCGGCAAGTTTACCGTTAATTTCTTCTTTTAATTCTGCCGAAATTTGGTTAGCACGTTTACAGATTATAGATATTGACTCATACACATTTCCTGTTTCTTGGTCAAAATCTTTCATGTCGCGAGTTATTGTACTTGTCTCTGCGTTTGTTCTGTTGTGGCTCATATTTGTTGGGATTTTTGTTTTTGTTTAACACACTTATTGTATATGCTTTCGCATTCTTTTAGTTGTTCACTTGCGGGGAATGCGTCCACAAATTTATAATAATTATCTATTGAAAGTTGATATCGTTCTGCTTTTTTTACATCAATACTTTGTTCGGCCAATAAATAGTACGATTTTATTATTGCCACCATTGTTTTTTCGCGGTAAGGCGTTGACGGATTATCTTTTATTACGTTTTCAAAAGCTACTATTGCGGCTTTGTAGTTTTCTACAAAATAATAATGGCGTGCCGCTTCGTATTGTTTGGTAGCTATTTTATAACGTAGTTTGTCTATTATTTCGTTGGCTTGCGCTACACGAGTGCTGTTGGGGTGTTCGTTTATAAACACTTGCATTTCCTCTATTGCAGCCTGCGTATTGGTTTGATCCAACGAATATTTGGGAGAATCTAAGTAAAAACAATAGGCATGTAGGTAGGCACATTCCTCAGCATGTTCGTTGTTGGGATAGTTGCGTGCAAACACCTTACAATGGTAGCCTGCAAGTATATAATCGCCCAATTCGTAATTGGTTTTGCAGTAGTAGTAATATATTTTTTCGCCTTTTTCGGTACCTTTAAATATAGTAAGTAATTCCTCCAATAAAGGCAATGCTTTACTATAACTTTGATTTTCGTAGTATTGGCAAGCGTATGTGTACTTAAGCTCATAATTACTACTTTTAAGTATTTTGCTATACTTACTGCACCCACCTAAGGTTAGCGCAACAAAAAGAAGTAATAAATAAATGTATTTTGCCATCGTTTTTTATAAAAGTACACAAAGCTAATAATTATTATGATATTAAGCATAAAGTTAGGTTGCTTTTTATAGCTTTGTAACAAATAACATTATTTACAAAATAATATAACTATGCGTTTTAATCTAAAAACAATAATTACCTCCGTTTTATTTTTGGCAACTTTTATGTTGGCTCAAGGGCAGCAACGTACCATTGACGAGGGCGACGAATACTTTAAGGCTACTGAATACTTAAAAGCAAAGCAACTATACAAAAAAGTATATGATAGCAAACCCACCAACGCACTATTGTACAAAATAGCCGAATGTGAGCGTTTGCAAAAAAACTATGTGCTTGCCGAAAAATCATATACCGAACTATTGCGTACTGAAGAGTTTCCGCCCGAAGCCCTATATAACATAGCTACCGTGTATATCAACAACAGTAAATACCGAGAGGCGCTGGATAAATTAAACGAATATTCCATAGCAAACACAGAGGATAAACGCACAGCGCCATTAAAAGAATCGTGCAAATGGGCAATGAAAAATGCACAAAACAAATCGGACTATAGCACCAACACCACGCAAGATGTACTTATAAACGGCTTATGTTTTGGCTTGGCGTATTACAAAGATGGATTAGTATATGCGCGCCCTAAAAAGAACGAAGAGGGCGTAAACACACAAACCTACGAAATGGTATATACTGATGTGCTTAACAAAAAAAATGCAACCGCACCATTTGATAAGTTGGTAACGAGCAAATTATTTATAGGCTCGCCCGCATTAAGTGCCAATGCTAAAACGTTTTATTTTTCTAAAAATTTATCGTCAAAAAAATTAAGTACCAAAGCGTCGTATGGCAAAAACGGCATAAGTAGCGATGGTAAAAATACGTTGGGAATATTTATTACCAAGAGTATCAATAACGTGTGGGAAGAACCTACCCCAGTGGCATTTAACAACATAGAGTACAGTTGCACGCATCCTACACTAATGAGTAATGGACGTGTAATGTACTTTGCATCAAACATGCCTGGTGGCTATGGTGGCTACGATATTTACATATCAGAATTTAGTGCAGGCAACTGGCTAAAGCCTGTAAACGCTGGCACAAAAGTAAATACTGCGGGCAACGAAATGTTTCCATTTTTGCATAATGATACGGCTTTATATTTTTCATCAACAGGATTACCAGGTTTAGGTGGGGCTGATGTATTTAAAATAAAAGTAGCTAACATAGCCACACAAAACCCTGTAAATATGGGTGCTGGAGTTAATTCGTTTAAAGATGATTTTGGGGTAATACTTAACAAAGACGGCAGCGAGGGCTATATGGCAACCAACAGATATACCGATGATAATGTGGATATGGTGCTTACGCTTAAAAAATCGTATGCGATGAAAGAGCTTACTACAGCAATAATAGACGAAGAAACAGGCAAACCAGTAGTAGATACTGATGTATTGGTGTATATTGGCGATTCGTTGGTAGCCTTTGAAACATCTGATAAAAATGGATTAATAAACCTATCGTTAGATGGGCGATTTAAATACCACATAGTAGTACAAAACAAAGGCTATGATACCTTTGAAAAAGATTTTGATGCACGTACCGATGAAGCCAATGGCTTTAAAATCTGTCT
>JBEBIC010000280.1:0-3454 GCA_040080595.1 Bacteroidia bacterium
TAATTTTTAAGAAATTTTGAAATTAAAAATTAAATGACCACCATTTACGTACTTATAGGCACACGCCCTAATTTTATAAAAGTTACCCAATTTAAAAAAGAAGTAGCCAAGTACCCCAACTTAGCAGTAAAATTGATACATACAGGGCAACACTCGGGAGCTGCTATGGCCGATGTGTTTTTTGAGCAATTTGAATTACAGCCCGATTATTTTTTAAACATAGCGCAAGCATCGCCAATACAGCAAATAGCAGCAGTATTAGTAGAATTAGAAACACTAATAAACACCATAGGCAAGCCTAATTATTTAATGGTAGTGGGCGATGTAAACTCTACACTTGCAGGCACATTGGTTGCCAATAAAATGGAAATACCGCTTATGCACTTAGAGAGTGGCTTGCGCAGTTTTGATAACACAATGCCCGAAGAGCATAACCGCATAGTAACTGATGCACTAACTAATTGTTTTTTTACTACTGAAGAAGTAGCAAATGAAAATTTATTAGCAGAGAAAAAATCGGCTACAAGCCTTCATTACGTAGGTAATACCATGATAGATACCTTAGTGGCATTTGAACAAAACATTGACGCAAGTACTATATTAGAGGATAAAAATATAATACCAACCACCTATTGTTTGATGACGATGCACCGTCCATCAAACGTAGATACTGCGGAAGGGTTAAGCGTTATTGTAGATTTAATACAACACATTGCTACTAGCCACAAAGTAGTGTTTCCAATACATCCACGTACGTATAATAATTTAAAAAAATATAATTTGTTAAATGTATTAGAGGCTATACCCAACTTATTATTTACTGAACCGTTAGATTATTTTGCATTTCAAAAACTAATAAAACACAGTGCCTTTGTAATAACCGATAGTGGCGGAGTGCAGGAAGAAACCACATTTAACCACGTACCTTGCCTTACTTTACGCGATAATACTGAACGCCCCGTAACCTGTACATTGGGTACTAACACCTTGTGTAATGCACACAATATAAAACCCTTCATCAACCAAATAATACAAGGGACTTATAAAAAAGGTACTATACCTCCGCTTTGGGACGGTAAGGCAACACAGCGCATAGTAGAAGTGTGGAGTAAACTATAAATAGTATAGCAGCTATATAAATGGTACTGTACGTAACTTATAACGATGCACCAAGCGGTATATACAACTCGCAGGTAATAGATGTAGTAAATTGTTGGCAGCGCCAGCTTACTACTCCTACGCAACTTGTAGCGTTTGTATCGTTGCGTAAATTTATGGAGTATAAGCAAAATATAAAAGCACAATTACCCAGCGCATTGGTTTTACCGATGTTTCCTAGCGTAAAATTATGGCAGTGGAATGTACTTACATTATTTTTTATAACACTATACTATCAACCCAAAACTATAGTGGGACGTAGTGTATATGCTACTAATTTAGCATTAATGATGCGCACTATATTTAGTAAAATAAAAATAGTGTATGATGGCAGAGGGGCAATAGCTGCCGAGGTTGCAGAATATAATGTAGGCAATGGAAGTATTGATATAAAAGCTATTGAAGTGATGGAGCGTGGAGCAATTATAGCAAGTAATTACAGATTAGCAGTAAGTAATGCACTTGTAACCTATTGGGGTAGTGAATATAATTATACATTAACTAAACACGTAGTAGTGCCTTGTACGGTTGATGATACGTTTATAAAACAAGAACTTACAACTACTAATAGTACTGCTATAAACGTAGTATATGCAGGTTCGTTGGCGGGTTGGCAGTCTTTACAACTGTTACAACAATTAGTAGTGAATATTTTGCAAAATAATAGTACTGTTACGTTTACATTTTTGAGTGATGAACATAAACTTATTACCCAATTACAACTCCAATTCCCTAAGCGTATTACACAACAAAAAGTACCGCACAATGCCGTGTGTAGCGCATTAATGCAGGCAGACTACGGCATATTATTTCGTGAACAAAGTGTAACCAATAGCGTAGCATCTCCCGTAAAGTTTGGCGAATACTTAGCGTGTGGTTTGCAAATAATAGCATCAGCCAACGTTGGCGATTGCTCGGCGCAAGTGCTAGAAAATAATTTGGGGATATTAATTACGGATATTGATACACCTATTTATTTATCAAAACCAACAATAGCAGAACGTACAGCTAATAGAACATTTGCATTGGCACAGTATAATAAAAACACTCCCACAATAGTATCACACTATAAAACGCTACTAACCCTATGAAACCAATGCACGTAGCGTTTTTTACCGATGGTATATACCCTTATGTAATGGGAGGAATGCAAACGCATTCGTATAATTTAATAAAACAATTAGCACAACAACAAGTGCAGGTAACGGTGTATCATATGCTTACCAATGTGCAAGAGCCTGTAAATTACAACCTTTATTTTACTACCGAAGAACTACAGTACATTACATTTAATGCGTTTGAATTCCCAACAGGGAAGCGCTTTTTGGGGCATTACTTGTATTACTCTTATCAATATTCAAAACTAATTACACAGCATTTTGTAGCGCACAACACTACTGCTACGGTTGTATTTGCTAAAGGTTTTAGTGCATGGTATTTATTAGCCAACAAACAAAAATTGGGCGTAACTATTCCAATACTAATAAAGTTTCATGGTTTAGAAATGTGGCAACGAGCGGCATCATTTACCGAAAAATTAAAACAATATTTGCTGCGCCCAGCGGTACGTTACAACTTACGCAAAGCCACAGCAGTAGTATCTTACGGAGGAAACATAACCAAAATAATACAAGCGCAAGGGGTAGCATTATCTAATATAATAGGCATACCTACTGGCATAGCGCAAAGTTGGTTAAGCGAAAATAGAACGCAAATAAACAAGGTGCGTAAAATTGTATTTGTAGGACGTTACGAACGCCGTAAGGGGATAGAGGAGCTTCATCAAGCTATTGCGCAATTGCAAGATGGCGGACTATTAAACTGCGAGTTTCATTTTGTAGGACCTATACCGCAACCCTTGCGGTTAGCGCATAGTAACTGTATATACCATGGCAGTATAACCGATGCTAATGAATTAAAAAAAATAATTACCACTACAGATGTGCTCATTTGCCCAAGTTATGCTGAGGGTATGCCCAACGTAATACTAGAAGCTATGGCAAGCGGAAACGCAATAATAGCAAGCAATGTAGGCGCTATTAGCACTATGGTAAATGATACAAATGGTTGGTTAATAAACACCTGTAATGTAAACGAGATAATTACGGCACTACAAAAAGCACTTGCCATAAGTGATGCAACATTACTACAAAAACAAAATAATAGTATAACAACAACTCGCACTAATTTTATGTGGAATACACTTGTACATAGCTACATAAAAGCCTTTAAACAATTTTAAATTAGCCTATTTGTGTTAAAAATGTGCTTTTGTGTTAATAACGTTCATAAGTGG
>JBEBIC010000054.1:0-14576 GCA_040080595.1 Bacteroidia bacterium
GTTGGGCGCGGGCTGCGCTTGCCCGTAAACGAATATGGCAATAGAGTAAAAGACGAACAGTTTTATCTTAACTATTTTGTAGATTTTACCGAAAGCGATTTTGTAGATAAATTGGTAAGCGAAATTAATGAGAAATCGGGGGCTATTTCTGTTGAAAAAGTGTACGACAACTTAAATGATAATTTAATTAAAATTATACTCGAAAAATACCCCGAAACATTTAGCAATGCCAACCAAGTATTGGAATTTTTGGACGATAATGGGGTAGTAAAACGCAACAACGATTTTAAAGAGGGCGGATATGAATTTATAAAACAAAATTATCCGCTAATTTTTGAAGGCGTAAATTCTAACAAAGTACGCAAAGCAACCGACCCCAAAAAGAAGGTGATAATAAGAACAGAAAAATACCAAGAGCTAAAAGACCTATGGGAAAAACTGAACGAAAAAGTAATTTTGGAATATAAGTTTAACAACGAAGCGGAATTTAAAACACTGCTTACCGAATTTTTAAAAGCACAAAAAAACGATTTTACATCAGACGGAATAAACGAGAGGATATTAACTGTTGATATTAAAGATAATAAGGCGGTGGTAAGCGAACCCGAATCGGTGTATAATCGCAAAACAGCAAGTATTTCAACAATGAAATACAGCAATTTTTTGAAAGAACTTGCTAAAAACGTAAACGTGAATATAAACACACTACATCAATCAATAATTGATGCAAACATTGATATAAATAGTTACCTAAGCCAAACAACGCTTAGAGGTATAAAACAAAATTTTGATTATTATTTAATGGCAAATGCTATTGATAAATTTAGTATTGAGTATAAAAAAGTTTCTAACAATATTCACCCAACCAAACTAACCGACAGCAAAGGAAACGTATTGCAAGAGTATGCCCCAAGTGGCGATATAGGAACATTACGCTCGCCCGAAAGTGTTGCTACAGCCTACTTTTTTGATGAACTGTATTACGATTCGGACTTAGAAAAAACAAACATAAAAACCAACATTGAAGAGGTAATTGTATTTACAAAAATACCAAAAAACTCAATAAAAATACCTGTTGCAGGAGGTAAAAGTTATTCTCCCGACTTTGCTTACGTAGTAAAGTTTAAAGGAGGAGAACAAAAACTAAATTTTATTGTAGAAACAAAAGATGTAAATAGCAAAGAGGGGCTAAGAGACGAAGAAAAATTTAAAATTAAACACGCAGAACATTTTTTTGACGGCAAGGTAAAAATTGAATTTAGAACACAGTTTAGCAACAACAAAATAGTGGATTTAATTAAAGAAATAACCTTAGGCTAACAAATTAAATTTTCAATGGCTCAAGTAAATACTTCTCTCCCCTGCCGTTTGGTATATGCACTTAACGAAAATCCACATATTGGTTATGTGGTAGAACCTTATATGGTAGAGCTTACCACGGCGGGCGACTATTCATTTACTTACCAAAAATTAAGCAACGTAACCGTTAAAGATTTTGTACAATTTATACAACCCGATGATGTTGAAATTATACGTGAATTAGAAAAAATATCACTAGAAAACATTGTAAAAAAATACCATAGCAAGCCTGTAACTACTAAGTTATTTTTTGAGAAATTTTACTTGCCACAAGTACAACAGTTAGCCCGAGATTTTACAAGCCGCACTATGGATAAGGTGTTGCCGCTACTGCTTAACAAAGCATTGTTTTATAAAGGTAAGGACGGAAACCCTTGCCAACACAAGGTGGTGTACGAAGAGGGCTTGGCTACTGTGGTGTTTCACTTTATACGTTCGGAGCAAAATATGCGCTACTATCCAACTATAAAACTGAACGAAAACAAAGTAGAATTTATTGCAAAAAATTCTCGTTTAATAACCGAAAGTCCAGCCTATTTGCTCATTAACAATGCACAGCTCATTAGGTTTGAAGAGCACGTGGATGGTAAAAAAATAAAAATATTTTTAGACAAACGTTACCTTGAAATTCCACGTAGTGCCGAAGATGCCTACTTTCAAAAATTTGTAATTCCGCTTGCGGAGCAATACCACATACACGCACAAGGCTTTACGGTTAAAACCGAGCAACACCAAGCGTCGCCCGTTATTAAAATAGAAACTACATGGAACGGTAACTTACAACTGTTGCTTTATTTTAATTATGGCGAGGAACAATACGCATTTAGCCAAGGCAAAAAAATAAGCGCAACCTTTAGTAAAACTAATGATGATATAACATTAGTACGCACCAAGCGCAATGCCGAATGGGAACGCAACAAAGCCAAACGCTTGATAGACCTAGGTTTGAAGAACATAGAAAGCGCAGCATTTGTAGTAGATGAGTTAAAAACATTAACTCCATCAACCGAAATTAATTATACCAAATACCAATTGGTAGAGTGGCTTAGTGCACATAGCGAACCATTAAAAGCCGACAATTTTACCATAGAACAAGCTGAGTTTGAAACCGAATATTTAATTGCTAAACCGTATTTATCTATAAAAATATCGGAGAGTAAAGATTGGTTTGATGTACACGCAATAGTGATGTTTGGCGATATAGAAATACCCTTTGCATCGCTACGCAACAACATTATACACAACAAGCGAGAATACACGTTGCCCAACGGACAAGTAGTAATAATACCCGAACAATGGTTTGCACAATTGCGCGATTTGTTTAGCCTTACTGATGAAAATACGGCCAACAAAAATATACAATTAAAAAAATATCACATAGGTATTTTGCAACAATTGCAAGAGGGCAACATAGCCGAAGTGGTTATGAACCGCAAGCTACAGCAGTTACTTACTATGGAAAATATAGAAGAAACGGAGCTTCCAAAACAACTCAACGCTACGTTGCGCCCATACCAAAAAGCAGGGTTTGATTGGATGTGTTTTTTACATAGCTATGGGTTTGGCGGTTGCTTGGCTGACGATATGGGCTTGGGAAAAACGCTACAAACACTATCATTACTAGCAAAAATGAAAGAGATGCAACAGGAAAACCCTATTGCTCCCGAAGATGTTGCGTACCACGAGCGACAAGCCACCACATCATTACTCATTGCGCCTACATCATTATTATACAACTGGAAAGACGAAGCTAAAAAGTTTACACCACAACTTAAAATATACATACACGCAGGTGCCGACCGTGTAAAAAATGCGGATACGTTTGTTAATTACGATTTAATAATAACCTCGTACGGTATGGCGCGCAACGATTTGGAGGTGTTTAACCAATTTTATTTTAACTATGTAATATTGGACGAAAGCCAGTACATAAAAAATTATTCGTCGCAAGTTTCGCAAAATGTATTTGAATTAAAATCGGCGCACAAGCTAATATTATCAGGTACTCCGCTTGAAAATAGCATATCGGAATTATGGACACAAATGCACTTTATAAACAAAGGCTTGCTAGGTTCGTACGGTAAGTTTAAAGATAATTATGTAACGCCTATTGAAAAAGAAAACGACATAGCACGCACCGAACGTTTGCACAGTATTATAAAACCGTTTGTAATGCGCCGTACCAAAAAACAAGTAGCTACCGACCTCCCCGACAAAATAGAACAAGTAGTGTATTGCGACATGAGCGAAAAACAAGCCGAGTTATACGAAGAAACAAAATCGCAGTACCGCAACGAGTTGATAGGTGCTAATGGTGAAGTAAACAAAGGCAAGTCTATGAACTTACTAGCAGGCTTAACCAAATTACGCCAAATAAGTAATCACCCAAGTATGGTTATGGAAGACTATGATGGCGATTCGGGCAAGTTTGACGAAGTAATACTTCGCTTACAAAACGCACTAAACGAAGGGCATAAAGTGCTTATATTCTCACAATTCGTAAAGCAATTAAAACTATTTCAGGATTATTTAACCGAAAATGCAACACCTTATTTTTATATTGATGGCAGTGTAAAATCGGCAGAGCGTAAGAGTTTGGTAGATCAGTTTCAGGCAAGCGATGACGTTAAAGTATTTTTAATATCATTAAAAGCAGGTGGCGTAGGGCTTAACCTTACCACGGCCGACTATGTATTTATACTTGATCCATGGTGGAACCCCGCAACCGAGCGCCAAGCGGTAGATAGAGCGCATCGTATAGGGCAATTAAATACTGTATTTACTTACAAGTTTATAAGTAAAAATTCGGTAGAAGAAAAAATTGTAAAACTACAAGAACACAAGCAACAGTTAAGCGATAGTTTAATTAAAACAGAGGAATCATTCTTTAAATCGTTAAGCAAGGAAGATATACAAGCTATACTGGCGTAGTAAACTCAACTATGTTTTATGTCTGTTTATCTAATTAATAGTGCGTGTGAATTATTAAATTTAATTATTTATAGTTACACTTGCAAATACTATTATTTACAATTAATTCGTTGAAAAAAACATTTGCATTACTTTCTTTTGTAACACTATTGTTTACGCTATATGCCAAGTGTATATATACTCCGCCTGCACACCACT
Source organism: Bacteroidia bacterium (assembly GCA_040080595.1). Lineage (GTDB taxonomy): Bacteria > Bacteroidota > Bacteroidia > UBA4408 > UBA4408 > JACMRI01. The sequence continues at coordinate 4,489 of JBEBIC010000054.1, forward strand.
ACAGTAGCGGAATTGAGGAAACGTTTAATGCAAAAACAATGGGTATAAACACTATTGAAAAGCTAGAGGATTCCTTAATGGTACGTATTCAAAATAATTATGCCGATACGGGCTTATTAGTTAATGCTATTGACGACTTATTGCGCACTCGTTTTTTTCACAGCTACTCTACTTATACTTACAAAGAAAACTGGATAGCTACAGTGCTGGGCAATTACGTATGGCAAGATTTTAAGTATGTAGTTATTCCGCAACATATCATAAAATATCCTATGGCGGCGTGTAGCCAACAAGGACTTTTGTTTCAATATTTATTAAAAAAATATCACGTAAAATTTGCCACAGTTCAATTTAACAATACTGATGGAAAAAGCGGACATTATGCTGTAAATGCTTATTACCAAGGTTCTTGGCATTATTTTGATAGCAACATGGAACCGAAAAAAATAAAAGGAAATCCATCAATGCAAATATTATTACACGATTCGTTACTTACTAAAATTTACTCTTTAGAAAATAAAAAATGGCTAGAAAGTAAAATAAAAGGCAACTTAATACATCGTGTAAATGAAAATAAAGAGGGGGCTTCTAATATGATTTTATTTCATAATTTTTCATCATTTATGAGCAATTGGTTATGGTTGTTGTTAGGGTTGCTATACATTATTCTCAACTCAAAAACATATAGTGTAATTAAAACTACATTGTTAAACAAACTCACTAACTAAGAATTTAAGTATGTGCGGAATTGCGGGTTATTATTCTTCCAGTTGTTTTTTTAACGCAACACATTTGCCTTTAATGGCTAATGCAATAGCGCATCGTGGACCTGATAATGCTAGCTATTACAACACAAAAACAGTTGGCTTAGCGCATCGTAGGTTAAGTATATTTGACTTATCGGCACATGCACACCAACCTATGCACAGTGCCTGCAAACGCTACGTAATTGTGTATAACGGCGAAGTGTATAATTTTAAAGCAATAGCCCAACAGTTACAAAATAAGTTGGGTGCTAATTTTAAACTACACACCACAAGCGATACCGAAATTATACTGCAAGCCATTGTTACATTTGGCGTGGAAGTTATAAAAACATTTAACGGAATGTTTGCATTTGCGCTGTACGACACGGTTTTAGACGAGCTTCATATCTACCGTGATAAGATGGGTATAAAGCCTCTGTACTATTATTGGCACGAGGGTAACTTTGCATTTGCGTCCGAACTTAAAGCCATTACTACATTACCACAAGTAAGCACAAGCTTTAATACCAAAGCTATTGCGCAGTTTTTGCACCTTGGTTTTATACCTGCGCCAAATACTATTTATACTACTATTTTTAAGTTAGAAGCTGGGCATTGCATAACTATTACTAAAGATAAATTAACACTTAATAAATATATTTCGGTTGATGAATTGATAACACCACAAGTTATTAGTAACGAAACCGAAGCTAAACAACAGCTTAACCAAATACTTACAACCGCCGTACAGCAACAGTTACAGAGCGATGTGCCTTGTGGTGTTTTTTTGAGCGGTGGTACAGATTCATCACTTATAGCAGCCATTGCACAATCGGTAAACACTACGCCTATACAAACTTTTTCAATAGGTTTTAACGAAAAAAAATATAACGAAGCCACGCACGCTAAGCAAGTAGCTGCACACATTGGTACACAACACAACCAACTTATAGTATCGCAAACAGACGCTATACCTGTTATACAAACCATGCAAGATTTGTACGACGAACCCTATGCCGATACCTCTGCCATACCTACATTGTTCTTGGCAGAGTTTGCTCGCAAGCAAGTAACGGTAGCGCTTTCGGGCGAAGGAGCCGATGAGTTGTTTCATGGCTATGGTGCATATAAGTGGGCTACACGCTTAGATAATTGGTCGTTGCGCAATGGTAAGCAATTATTTTCAGCAGCATTACACTTAGGTAATGCACGCTACAAACGAGTAGCTAAGTTGTTTGATTATAATAACTACCAACAACAAATACGTAGTCATATTTATTCGCAAGAGCAATATAATTTTAGTGAAAACGACATTGCAAAATTACTAACTAACAACTATCAACAAGTTGATTTTACTGGGCTTAACAGTGTTACTACGGATACATATAATCGCACACTTACACCTGCTGAGCAACAAGCTTACTTTGATATTATCCTACCCCTACAAGACGATTTATTAACCAAAGTAGATAGAGCCACTATGCGCTATGGCTTAGAAGCTCGTGTACCATTTTTGGATAATGATGTGGTGCAATTTGCATTAAATTTATCTCCTAATTTAAAAACAAAAAACGGAACCCAAAAGTATTTACTAAAACAAGTATTATACAACTATGTGCCTCAAACGCTTATGGAACGGCCTAAGCAAGGTTTTGCACTACCATTACAACAATGGTTAAAGCAAGATTTGTATTTTATGATAAACGATTATTTGAGTCCGCAGGCTATACAACAAACTGGCGTATTAAACAATGCCGAAGTACAACAAATAGTACAACAGTTTATGCAACACAACCCTACATTGTTTCGTAGAGTATGGTTAATGATAGTGCTACAAAAATGGTTACTTAGGCATTAGTAAACATAAGTACTAAGCAACTATTACTCACTCTCAAGCGTTCTGTTTTAAACGTAATTCGTAATTTTTAATTCGTAATTAACTTTTATTGATGATGATATTTTTCGCCTTTAATAATAGTAAATGCTCTATAAATTTGTTCTACTAAAAACAAACGTACCATTTGGTGCGAAAACGTAAGTTTAGATAAGCTAATTAATCCATTAGCACGAGCATATACACTTTCGTCAAACCCAAAAGCGCCACCAATAACTACTGTTATTTTTTTAGTGCCTGCATTTATTTGCTTGTTAAAATAATTGGCAAGCTCCACACTGGTGTATTGTACCCCTCGTTCATCAAGCAGTAGTAATATATCGGTGTTGGTTACGTGTTTTAATATTACTACAGATTCTTGTTTTTTTACCTGTTCGTGCGTTAAGTTGGCGGCATTTTTTACATCGGCTATGGTTATAGTTTCCAATGTACAATAGTGTTTTAAGCGCTTTTCAAATTCGGCAATACCCTCTTGCACAAAGGGTTGAAACGTTTTTCCTACTTGTAATAATTTTATATGCAGCACTGTAGTTAAATATTGGCTTAATTGTTGTTAATTTATATGCACAAACATAATTCATTAACACACATTAACCATCATGAAAACAATAAAAAACATATTACTAGTCCTAGTTACATTTTCTGCTTTTGCATTTACGTCATTAGGCAATACCGACGAGCTTATTACAGGCTTTAAAACAGGTAATGCAGCCTTAATAGCTAATCAAATAAATGGTAATGCAAGTATGAGCCTTAATGGTACAAACAATATGTATAGCAAAGCGCAGGCGGAATTAGTATTGAAAGATTTTTTTGAAAAAAACGCAGTAAAATCATTTACCATATTACACCAAGGCGAAAGTAAAGATGGCGCACAATACCTTATGGGTTCGTTAGTAAACGCCAACGGAACGCATCGTGTATATGCGTATTTTAAAAAAGTGGGCGACCAAACTTTTATTAAAGAATTGCGCATAGAGTAATTGTAACATTCACAGTTATCTGCAAAAAAGCGGAACGATATAAACATATCGTTCCGCTTTTTTGCAGATAATTTATTTGATTAAACTAAACGGACATCTTAATTTAATTTACGCTCTATTAAGCGTTATTACTGTAATTTCGGGCCATATACCTACTCTACCAGGGAAACCCAAAAAACCAAATCCACGATTAACGTATAAATACTTTTCGTGGTTTTCGTGCTGATATAAACCAGCCCATTTAGGATATTTAAACTTTACAGGACTCCATTTAAAACCTGGTATTTCTATACCAAACTGCATACCGTGCGTGTGCCCTGCAAGCGTTAGGTGTATGTGCTTGTTAAAATCTTTGGCTTGTGCGTCCCAGTGCGATGGGTCGTGGCTCATAAGTATATTAAAATCGGTAGGTTGCACGGCCTGCATAGCTTCTTGTAACTTACCGTGTTGTGGAAACGGCGGTAAGCCCCAGTTTTCTATACCAATAATATTTATAGTTTCGTTGCCTTTAGTTAATTTAACCATTTGGTTATTTAATAATTCAAAGCCAATTTTTGGGTGTGTATCTTTTACAGCTTGTAAATTTTTTCGTTTTTCGTCGCCGCTATTCCATAGTACATAGTCGCCATAATCGTGGTTACCCAAGCTAGAAAATTTGCCCATAGGTGCACTTAATTGCGCAAATGTATTTATCCAAGGATCCATTTCTTCGGCTCTGTTATTTACCAAATCTCCAGTAAATAATACTACGTCACTTTTTTGCGCATTAGCCAGCGAAATACCCTTTTCTACTCGTTTTTTATCATCAAAACTACCCGAATGTATATCGCTTAGTTGTGTAATTTTAAAGCCATTAAATGCTTCGGGCAAGTCTTTAAACGTAAGATTTACTTTATGTACTTTATAACGATATTTACCTATAGTTATACCGTGTAATATTCCTAAAAATGGTACTGCTGCTATACCCAATAGTACTTGCGATATAAATTCTTTGCGCCCTACTGCTATACTTTCGCCAGTTGGGCTTGATGTGTGTTTTATTTTTAAAAACAACCAAGTGGTTAATCGTGTAAAATCTTCTATTAATAATCCGCTTGCAATAATAATTTTGGGGACAGTTACCAATATTAAAAAACCGAAAGCAATGCTAACGAATTGATTAGGTCGTCCGCTACGGTCGAACTTAATCATGAAAAATAATAGTGTAGCAATAATAACGATAGAGGTTGCCCAATACACTATACGCATAACCTTGTTAGCACTAGGATAATTAAGCAAAGCAGTCTTAAACGACTGCCATACATAAAAGTCTATTGCTATTAAAAAAACGCACAAAATACTCATGCGAATAAGAAGTGTTGTAAATGTTACCATGGTTGTTATTAAATTTAATTAGTAGTTGAATTAGTAAATTATTTAAATGGATTACGCTCTTTCCACTCGGCGTTATAAGCGGTATCAATATGATTAACTATTTGGTTAATCATACATTTAGCTATTATACCTTTGGTTTTGTAAGCGTGAGATACTACTGTTGGTTTTGCGCCTAATATAGCCTTAGCCTCTAGCGATGTGTGACCAAAATTTATTGTATGTATTTTATTATCAACACCAAACTTTACGGCTTGTAATAATATGTTTTGATATAGTTTGTATGTATTGTTATGCTTAGCATCGTAGCCAATATAGTGTACTTCGCAATGTGTGGCATCGTGTAGTATAATAGGCATAAAAGCAAGTAACTCGTTAGCACTATTTTTAAACACTAAAAATTTTAAATTGTTACCCAAGCTATTTTTTAGTTCGTAAAAATAATTGTGTTGATGCTCTATAATACTTAACTCTTGTTTATTAACTACTTGGTTAAGCAAACTTATAATTTTATCTTCATTGGTTTTAATTTCATCTAACGAAAGCTCTACTACCACTAATTCTTTTATTGCCTCTACTGTTTTTAACGAGCGCACTTTGTATTTTTTTGACAAGGCTGCGCAGTAATCATTCATAGTTATCCAAGCGGGATTAACTTCAAAATTCATTATTACATCATTAAGTATATACTTATATTTATTACCCGATTCAAAAATCGTTGTAGGCACAAAATCTCTTAATAACAGTAGGTTTGGCTTAATATTAAGCTCTTTTAACACAACAGTAGTAATGTAGTTTTCTAACTCGGAAGTGGGTGCAACATTTATAGTATTGGTAAATAACGAACCTACTACTACCACCATAAATTTTTGGCACACAATACTTGCGCTTATAATGTTACTTATTACATTTTCGCCACGTAGTTTTACTTGGTTTGATAAATTTACAGCTATGCAATGTAGTTCTACAGTGTGTTTTTTATTATTAACCGTGTAGTTAATTAAATAAGAAGTTGTGTTTTTTGTAGTGTATTTACCCTCTATTTTAGTGTATGAAAACTGTTCTGTATCAGTTTTTATGCTTGTTTTTTTGGTAGGCGAATGAATCATTTAGTGTTGTTTTTTAAAAGCGGAAGCAACAGTACAAAGGTAGTACTTTGGTTTATAATTGTAGTATAAGATATTTCGCCACGCATTTGCTCTATCATTTTTTTTACCATTGCTAACCCTAATCCTGTACCCTTTGATTTTGTTGTAAAGTATGGTGTAAATAGCTTTTCTTGTACCGCTAAGGGTATTCCTCCGCCATTGTCGGTTATGGTTATTTGTAGTGTAGTTAGGTGCAGGTTTTTTATGGTAATGCGTATGTTGCCTTGCGTGCTATTGGGTTCAAAATTTTCAATAGCTTGCTGGGCATTTTTTATTAAGTTATTTACTATTCGGTTTAAGTAATCTTTATCGCCTAATACTATTGAGTTAGCACTTTCATTTATCAACCGTATGGTTAAATTATTTTCGGCACTATATAAACCTATTACTTGCTGCATTATTTGCACTACATCAGTGCGCTCGTAGTGGGCATCGGGCAGTTTGGCAAAGTTACTAAACTCGGTAGCTATATTACTTAGGGTATCTATTTGTTCAATAAGATTGTGCGATGTGTTTTCAAACATTTTTTTCCACACATCATCATTATTATTAAATGTGCGTTGCAAGTGCTGTACGCTCAATTTCATTGGGGTTAGCGGGTTTTTTATTTCGTGTGCTACTTGCTTAGCCATCTCTCGCCATGCGCCCTCACGCTCGCTTTGCACCAGCTTATTGGCACTCATAGCAAGCTCATCAACCATTCTGTTGTATTCATTTACAAGCCGTCCTATTTCGTCGGCACTGGAGTAGTGTATGTGTTCGTTTTGTATGCCCAATTGCAGTTGGCTCATTTTTTCTTGTACCTCTAGCAATGGCGCCATTAATCGGTTAGCGAGTATAAATGTAATAATGAACACTATAATAAATAACAACAAAAATAAGTTGATGAGCGTAACCACGTAGTTGCTTACCTCTTTGGCTAATTCGTTTTGTTTGGCAAAATACGGAAGGTTTATATAGCCTATTACGTTGTTGTTGTTGTTTTCAAACGGTAGGTACGACGATAAAAAATTAAGCTCGCCTATGGTTTCATTTTGTGTAAACGATGTTTTCTTTTCTTCTATTAACTGCGTGTGCGCATCGTTATTCATAAGTGTAGCTATTACCCCTTGCTCAAACAGTTTGGGTTGCGACGAGGCTATAAGCCTGCCCTGCGTGTCAAACACGTTTATATCAGTATAAAATACATTTGCCAAACGCGATAGGTTGTAGTTTAGGTACTCCGCATCTATATTACTTAGCTTAGTTTCGGCGCCAAATGTTTGTTCTAGGCTTATAAGTACACTATGTATTTTTTCGCTAATAAGGGTTTCGTTTTTTTGTTGGTACTGATTTTTTACAATAGTAATAGTACCGTAGCTTATCAAAATAATGGTGGCTATTAATATTGTAAAAAAAGTTAATTGTATGCGTCCACGTAGCGAGGGGGTGTAAAGATGTTCTATTTCGTTATAAAAATAAATTATCCACACCAATAAATACGTGCTTAGCAGTAGTAGTAAAATGTAAATAATAGCACCTAAATAGTTGTTGTACGAAACCGAAATTTTACTTAACACTACTGTTATGTTATTTGGTTTTTGGGTTATGTAATGATTATAATTATCATCTATTCGGGTTTCTTCTTCGCCTATTTTTATACATGTATATATTGATTTTAAGGGGTAATTATACCCCCCTAACTTAGTTACCAGTTCGTTGTTTTGATAGCGTGCGTAGTTGTAATTATATAAATTTGTTTGCGCATCTATTTTATTATCCAACAGTAAATCGGGAAAACCAATTTCATCGGCAAGTAATTTGTTTTTTAATGTAATGTATAACGTACCACTACTTAGCTTGTTTTTGCTGGTATGTAGCACAAACTTAGCTACGTAATAATTTTGCTCGTTTTTATTATTAATAAATACAAATTCGCTTTTACCGTTGTATAAGGCTGTGTTTTTTATTTCGGCTTCGTATTGCGATATGTCTTTTTTGTCGTTAATGTTTTCGGTAATTACCGACTCACCATTGGTATTAAAGAGGTGCGGTTGCAAATTATATTTTTCCCAATAGCCATTAAAATATTTTTGTAGTATGTATTTTTTTACGTCGCCCTTAAAGTTTTTTTGTGTAGCAATAACACCCAACATACTGTCGTTTTCTATTTTGGGTAATATACTTAGTATTAAATTTTCGGCTATCGCATCTTGCTCCTCTGCTAGTTTTTCTACTATTGTTTTACGATAGTTCTTTTCTTTATCATTAACTAATTGGTTAATTTTTAGTGTGATGAAAATTGCGTTGCTTATAAACACAATGCCAAGTACATATATTCTAAATTGTTTTTTTAATTGTAATGAAACCACACACAATAGCAAAGTTATTGCGCCAATAATAAATGTAGTAATTCCTACAAAAGCTACTATAACACTAAACACCACTATACCCACCGCAACAATTAACAAAGTTCTGTATGGCATTGTTTTTATTATGTATTGAAAACTAACTATGCAAATAGAAAAATTAAACACAATTAAAAATAATGCGGTAAATGTTTCGGGAGATACGGTAAGAATATTAAATAAATTAAACGCTATTTGAGAATCGCGCACCAATAATTCTATTAAATAATAGTTGGCCAATAATAATGCTGTAATTATAAAAAAATAGACATAAACCAACGTTTTGTTTTTTATTAACCTAATGGTTAATAAAAAACAAAACAAAACAGTTATACTATTTAATAAAGCATCGCCCAACGATGGAAAAAACACATTGCTACCAAATGCAGCAGGATTAAACAACGCTGTGCTGTATAATGATATGGGTAATTTAAAATAAATTAACCCTATTCTAAGTAATATAACAACCCCACATACAATTAAATTTTTGGTGCTATTACTCCACTTATCATTGCGATATATAAATGCAATGCACAAAATTAAAAATACCGCTATACAAGCAAAATCAATACTTAACGCCCAGGTTGAAATTTCAAATGTAGTTACTCCGCTATTAATTATACTAAACAAATACTGCCCACTTTTACTATTTATAGCACTGGTGTTATTACTGTTTATTTCGGGTTTTGTTTGTGTAGTAATGGGTGCAAATACTTTGGTAAATCCGTTTTTAAGAAACGAATTTACATAAGGGTAATCGTTGTATAGTTTTATATATACCACATAATCCCATGTGGGTGTATAAAGCGCTATACGTTCGTAATAACCATTGGCTGTTTTTATACATTGTGGGTTTAGTTTAGCACTTGCATTTATATTTGGCGCTAAAGCATTGCTATTCCAGTAAAATAGTTGTTTGTTTTTATAAACTTGAATTAAAAAATCATCATTAACCAAATGGTCAAATTTATGAAAATCGTTTTCAACCTCTTTTTGATTGCTTAATTTAGCTAACAATTCGTAGCCTAATTGTTCTTGCGCTACAACTTGCTGTTGTATGTATTGGGTAGTTTTTTCGGCATTCCATTGTGCATTATACATATATACAATGCGCATTGCTACTAAAGCAATGAGTAACAACACTACATAGTTTATGTTTATTTTACGTAACACGTTTATTCAAAATCGTTATTACCCGACGATTTTCCTATGCGAAAAATAAGCCCTAATCCAAACGAAATATATTGCGTGTTTAATTTTACATCTTTAGCAATGTATTCTTTTGATAATAGTTTGTAATGCAAGGCATCGGCGTCAAAGCGTGTGTTTACGTAGGTGTAGCCAATAGTACCGCCAAGCATCATTAATTTATCTTCATCAACATACCAATAAAAACCCACCTTAGGTTGTATGGTATAACCAGTTACTATATTGCTTGCAGGAAAGCTATCTACAGGGCTTGTGTTGGTAGTTTGCATCATACCTATACCCACGCTATAATCAGTTACCAAACTACCACCATCGCTTTTCCAGTAACCTACATGTAGTAAGCCACTTAG
>JBEBIC010000281.1:0-3429 GCA_040080595.1 Bacteroidia bacterium
TTATTACTCTTACCATTTACATCAGCATCAACGGCCTTTACAAAAGCACTAACCCAATTGTTTAAATGCACAAATGGGAGTGTTTTATTTTCTAAAGTACGTTTGTAAAAGTTATCTTTTTCAAATGTTTTATACTCTGAAAATTCTTTTACTATTTTAAAATATTGATCCGAATTACACTGCCTCTCAATAGCAAATAATAATTCTCTTTTAAACGATTTCTGTAAACTAGGATCTAACTGATGGTTTGTAAACAACGATATTTTTGATGCTTGGAGTTTTTTAACAACATCCTTAATGTACTTGTCTTTGTTAAAATCGGGGGATTTGGCATCTTGCGCTATAAATTCTTTTAAGATTCCAATTTGTTTCTCGCCTACATTTTTCCAGTATGAATCAAATGTTTTAGTTGGTATAAACTTTTTTTGTGCGTTGTATGTTTTGTAAGCACTTTGTGCTACCCAACCTGTTGCTGTAAAAAGGTCTTTAGGTTCAATAGTGTAACTATTACCAATTACTGACTCTCTTTTTAATGTATGCCCAATATTAGAAGGCCCATTTTTCCAACAATACACCAGTAGTTTTTCTAAGCGTAGTATAATCTCTTTCTTTTGCTTTTCATTTTCATACGTAATTAATTTGTCTTCTAAAATATGGTTTACATACGCAGTAAATAAAAAGTAAGCTGGCTTACTCACTGAGCCCGAAAAAGGTAAATATTTTGCCCCTAATTTTTCGGCAAAGTCATCAAAGCCAAAAGGGTCTTGCGAGCCCTCCTCAAAGGTAACGGTTTTAACAACAAAAATAGAATAGGAGTTATTGGTCATGGTAAATGTGTGTTTTAATAATGCTAAGCTAAATAAAAAACAGAGGTGCTTAATTTTATTTTACACCTCCCGCAACACTTCCCATATTTTAACCATAGCAAACGTATCCATACAGCAGTAAGCAAGTAGTGCTTTGCGGGTTTGGGCTACGTTGCCTGTAAATGTTCCGCTTGCCATAGCAGCGTATATGTTCATAGCATCGCTTCCGTTTTGTATGGTTAAATTCGTGTACGAAAGTTTGGGAACTAATGCTGGCAATACATATTTTATAGAGTACGAACCTTGCATTTTGGGTGTGTAATACCAACGTTGGGCAAAGGGTAGCATTAAATCTTTCATACGGTCTATTATGCTTTGTAAGGGCTCAGTATATTCAGGAAAATCTATACACAGTTCCTTTAAACGTGTTTTTTCAAACGCCATATTATAAGTAAGTATATCGCCCTTAGTGCCACACTCTTTTATAAGTTGTGTTATAAAATTAGGCCTAGGGTCGGTACCGTTGGCTACTGCCAAATACTCAGTATGCTTAGCGGTGGAGGTAGTTGTTTTTAAACAATGTAGCGAATACTGAAACACAATTTGTTGATATGGTCGGGCGTTTTCAAACAATGGCACGGGCGTGTTTATGGTTTCAAAATCTAAAAAATATAACGGAAACTGTAAGTCATTTATAAACGCTTGTATGTTGAGTTTATCTATGTACTTGCGTTTTTTAAGCTGTGCGGTTACTTGCAGGGCTTGCTTTTCGCTAAGGTATTGCGCACTAATAGCATCTGTTATTTGGCTAAACGTTATAATACCTTGGTTGTACAACTCAAATTTTTTATTACTACGCATACCCGCAATATCAAACACCGAATGGCTAGGTATATGTTGCCAACAGTGGTCGTAAAAGTCACACCCATAAGGGCTTGAGCAATGCACCCCTATATCCTGCACAGGTTCTTTTTTGGTATTGAGTGTTTTTTTAAATTGTATAATGTTATTTACAACTTCCGTTTGCACTTCCTTAGCTTGGACTAAAACGCCTTCAATAGTAAATAGTTTTTTTATGTTTAATTTACCTTTACGCACATATTTATTGTTGATGTAGCCAATAGCAATATCCGCAAGAGGTACCCCACTATTGCTTAGTACGTAATATTGCAATGCAGCATCTTGTATATAAATATCGGAGAGTGATGTGGCGCTTTTTATTTCAATAGCTTTATATTTTTTACCATCATATACCAAAATATCCACAGCGCATAACACGTCGTTGTACATAAAATGTGCCTCGTATATTATAGCTTGTTTTTGTTGTATGTATAGTTGTGTTTTTGCTAAAGCGGTAGCGTAGTCAAATAGTAATTCGGGCGAAGCATCAACGCCTTTGGGGAACAATTGTTTGCCTAATACACCTACATCTATACCTTGTTCAAACACAGCACCATCATACTCTCCAGCGTTGTTCTTTAAATCCTTACAATACTTATTTAAATACAAACTTTTAATACATTGTGTACCTCGTATATAAGTAGATTTTGATAGTTGATGTTGTGCCATAGTTGTTTTTTTTTGATATGTTACTGATTATAACAAAGTTAGTTTTAAAATAAATAGCCTAAATTTTGTCTATTACACTTATTCGTAATTACTATTTAACTAACCTCTTGCGCCTAATTCTATAACTGCTAAATTGCTTATAACACCCTCGTGTATTTGAAACCGAAGCATAGTTATAACATTATGAAAACCATGATTACCAACCGCTCCAGGGTTCATGTGCAACAAATTATATTTTTTATCGGGCATTACTTTTAATATATGCGAATGCCCACATATAAACAATTGCGGACGCTCTTGCTCTATTATTTTTTTAGCATCTAAGTTGTATCTGTTAGGATAGCCCCCAATGTGGGTCATATATACTTTTACACCTTCGCAGGTAAATACTAAATCTTTAGGATAAATGGTACGCATTTGCGCATCGTCTATATTGCCATACACTGCCCTAAATGGCTTGTGTTTAGCCAATTCATCTACAAAGGCTACTGTGCCTATATCTCCAGCATGCCACACTTCATCAGCAGCATGTATGTACTCGTACGCATTGGGGTGTATGTGGTTGTGCGTGTCGGAAAGTAGAAGTATGTTTTTCATAAAAGCAGTTTACTTATTACCCTCTACTATTGCTATTTCATTTGGCGTAAGCTCGTATAAGTTGTACACCATTGCATCTATTTGTTGCTCTAGCTTTGTGGTGTCTGCCTTGGGGTTAGTGGCTTTTAAGGCGAGGATTTTATCAACAAAGGTTTCAATTTTTTTCGTGGTTGTTTTATTTACTTGTGGTACACATAGGCTTTTAATATTTTCAATTAAAATACGTGGAAATTGTTGTTTCTCGGCAAACACATTTTGATATACAAACTCTAATACTTTAGAATTTAACAATGCAAGAAGCACTTTATTAGTGTACATTTCAGTTTCGGAATACACATTATAAACCGATTGTACCGAAATAGAATTATTAGTGTCTAAGTTCGCATTTATAGTACTTCCCAACTGGCGTATAACTATTTTTTCATGTTGATATCTGCTTAAATCCTGTCTCTTATAC
>JBEBIC010000055.1:0-14529 GCA_040080595.1 Bacteroidia bacterium
CTCGTAGCTCTCTCATTGGGAGCCATTTTATGTTGAATATTGGTGAAAAAGCTCCATTAATTTTCTTTGCTTGAATAATATCAACATTCATTTTAAGTGTAAACTTACAATACAAGTAGGTTGCAAGTGTTCTTACATAGAGATTATAAACTACAAAAAATAAAATAATACCTATCACTATTGACACCTCATTATTTTCTAAATATGGAATTTGTGTTAAACAAAATATAGATAAAAAAAGAGTCAATAGTTTTAATATCAAATCGTAAGTGTGCGTCCAAATCATTTTGTTATATTAAGGTTAATATTTAGTACAGTATCTACTAAATTAAAATTATCGTGTAAGTGTAATATTACCGTTTTTACTTACTGTTTCGCCACTTCTAAGTGTTGCAGTAAGTTTATATACATAAACACCAGTGTTCAACGGCTTACCTTTATACGTACCATTCCAGCAGTCAGCTACTGCGTTAGACTCAAATACTTTTTCGCCCCAACGGTCGTATATAGCCCATGAAACGGCAGTTACACAGCTTCCGAGTACGCATTCTATATCATTAGCACCATCGTCGTTAGGCGAAAATGCAGTAGCTATAAATAAATCGCCACAGTTTAAATCTACCGTTACACGTACACTATCTCTGGTTACACAACCAAACGTATCTGTAGATTTTACGGTATATACCGTAGTTTTTAGTGGAGTAACATTAATGCTTGGTGTAGTTTCATTCGTATTCCAAGTATAACCGTTTGTTGCGCCAGTAGCAGTAAGCGTTGCACCTTGTCCTATACTTATAGTTTGGTCAGCCCCTGCATTTAACGTATTGGCATAAGGATATATTTTTATACTTATAGTTGCGGTAGATGTTTGGCAAGCAGCAGGCGCAGTAGCATTGGTAACTATTACTGAGTAGGTAGCAGGTGTATTAGCCACAAATACAATAGATTGAGCTGTAGCACCACCTGGTGTCCACGCATAGCTTGTACCTGTACTTGCTGTTAATGCTACAGGTTCGCCTAGGCATACTAATGTATCGCCAAGTATGTAAGCACTGGCGGCACTTAGCGCATTTACGTGTACCGTTTGTGTGCCTGAGCATGTACCATTGCTTGCTGTTACGGTATAATATGTACTCATACTTGGTGTAACTGTTATAGCAGGTGTAGTTTGTACTGGGCTTGTGTTCCAACTGTACGATGTAGCACTTGGTGCACTTGCGGTAAGCGTAGTAGTACCATTGGCACATATAGTAGTGTCGCCAGTAATAGTTATAACCATATTAGCACTGTTGGTAATAGTTACTTGTGCAGTATCGCTACACGCACCTTGGCTTACGGTGCATATATATGTGCCTGCGTTAAGCCCTGTTATGGTTTGTGTTGTTTGTACAGGTGTAGTGTTCCAACTGTAAGTAGCTCCCAATACATCTACAGTAGCGCTACCATTAGCATTGCCACACGAAGCATTAACACCTGTTGCGTTAGCTACTAAGTTTGCGCTTGCTATTATGGTAACTTTGGCGGTATCGCTACATGTGCCTTGTGTAACCGTGCATACGTAAGTTCCTGCAGCTAAACCTATAGCAGTATCATTAGTTTGGATAGGTGTTGTATTCCAACTATAAGTAGCACCTGCTACAAATGTAGCTACAGCAGTACCATTGCTTGTGCCACATGTAGCAGGGCTTTGGGCGGTAATGTTGGCTACTATATTAGCCGATGATGTTATGGTAACTTTGGCTGTATCAGTACAACTGCCTTGTGTAACCGTGCATATATATGTACCTGCTGGTAATGCTGTTGCGGTTTGTGTTGTTTGCACTGGTGTGGTGTTCCAACTATAAGTTGCGCCTGTAGTAGTTACTGTTGCACTACCATTGTTTGCGCCACAAGTAGCATCTGTTTTAGTTTGAATACTGGCTACTAAAGCACAACCACTACACGCAGGTAATGTACTTTGGTCGTATATTAACAGTTCGTTGCCTGCATTATCTTTTATTCTAATACTATCCGTACTTACTGTTGGTGTTGCGGTATTGGTATTGCTAATGTTTACGTAAGTAGTAACGTATGTGGTACATATAGCAGGGTCACAACCCGAAAATTGGCAGATAAACGAAGAGCAGTCTTGTATTCGAACAATTTTTTCCCAGGTGTAAGGGCTTGTTCCCCCTGTTACTTGCAATGAGCCATTGCTATTTTTACATACTACTAAAGATGCGCAGGCTTTAACTGTTATAGTTGTTGTAGCCACATAACCGCAAGCTAGCGTGTAAGTAACTGTATGCGCTCCTACGCCTGCTACTGCAGGGTTAAATACTCCTGTTGCACTTATGTATGCTCCGCCTCCCCAAGTGCCTGTTGTACTAGTAACGCAAGTGGGTGTACTACCTTCATTAGCTGTTAATGTTACATTTGGGTCTGTTGAACAAATGGTTAATGGCGCTATAATATCAGCGTAACAGCAGGTGTTAGCAGTAATACTTACATCATCTATAAAATAATAGGCATACGGGTTTAAACTTGCTCCGCTATTGGTACACGCTACAGTAGTAGCACCATTATTAAAAAAATTACCTATAGTAAAAAACTGCTCGCCACCTACTGCGGTGTATGTCCATTGAATACGTACCCAATTACTAGTGTCTGTTATAGCGGCACACGAATAGTTGAGTTGCGGTGTTACTGTAGTTATTATTGAGTTATGAGATCCATTGCACGCATTGCGCTGAAACAGTGTATTTGAAAAATAAATACCTATATTATTGGTTGCCCACACTACATCATCAGCAAGGCTAACATACATACTTACGCAATATTGCTGACCAGCCATAAGAGGTGTAGTAGTTTTTCCCTCTATGTATTCTCTATAATTATCGCTACCTATTGCAGTACACCCTGAAGCTATACCTGGCGCATAAGTAATAATGCCTGCATGGCGTGTGCCTGAGCGAGAGTATTGATAACCTAATATAGAATTAGGCATTGCCATGGCAAATAAATTACAGGAAGAAAACAAATCGGGAGAGGAGCAACTATCTCCCCCCGAGTTGGCATCGTCCCACGTGCCTGTTAAATCGGCAGAAAATCCTTCCCCGCCAAAATTAGCGCAATTACTGGTTGTAGTTTCAAAACTTGGATTAACCACTAAGTTTTGCGCCGTAGCACTTGTATGTGTTGCTACATAGCCTAATGCTACGCATAAGTAAGTAAGTAATTTGTTTGTATTCATTTGTATAGTAATAATTATTTAATTTTCGAAAATAAGTAAAAAAACAATACGATAATTAGTTTAATTTTCGTCGTCTTCCATACCTATATCGTTAATGTCTCTACGATCTTTTTTGGTAGGTCGTCCAGCACCACGGTCGCGGGTTATGTTAGAATTAAAAAACGCTTTGCTTAATTTTTGTTCTTTGGTAAGCACAGGCGTAGTGTCTTTGTAATGTTGTAGCGCTATTTCGTACGATTGTCGCTTATCTATAAGTGCAGTTACTTCTATTGTTTTTTTCTCACCATCATCAGTAGATAGTGTATAGGCATCGCCCACCTTTACTATACGTGCAGGTTTTACGTTATCGGCGCCTACTTTTATTTTGCCCCCTTTTATAGCTTCGGCGGCTTGTGTACGTGTTTTGTACATACGTATTGCCCATAGGTAAGTATCTATGCGCACTTCAGTTACGTTTCGGTTTAGCATTGGTATTACATCATTTTTTTAATAGGTTCAAATACAAAATTATTGCAATAATCTGCATTTGCCCAATATCTGTTTCCTGTTTGTTTTTGATGTATATCAAAATTAAATTCGGCTAAGGGCAACAAATCGTGTTGGTTAAAAAAGAAACCATTGTAGCCCTGCTGTTGTATTAAACTAAATACTTCCATTACTCGTTCTTTACTGCAATGGCGTGCCTCTAACTCTATTAATATAATAGGATGATATTTGCTTATAGTAGCCTGTGCGCCTTGCAATAACTCCAACTCGTGCCCTTCTACATCTATTTTAATAAAACTTAATTTGTTGGTAATATCGTTTACAAAATCATCAACACAACGCACCTCTACTTGTAATGTGGTACAGTCTTCTTGCTCATTTTTTTGAGTATTTAAGGTAGCTCCAGGCGATGTGTTGGTTTTACCTTTGGGTACAAAAAAATCTAATTTACCGTGTTTGTTAGATAAGGCATAAGAGTGCAATTGTACGTTAGTATAGTTTTGTACATTACTTATAATGTTTTGCAAATAACTGTGTAGCGTAGGTTGTGGCTCAAAAGCAATAACTTTACCTGTAACACCCACACGCAGTTGCAACCAATGCAAATACGCACCTTTGTGGCAACCAATATCCATTACGGTTTCGCCTTTAAATATGTGTTTTATGGCGTAATTTATTTCTTCGCTATCGCTAGAATGCTTGTATTTATTAGCCCTGTATAGGTATTTTAATTTCTCAATCATGCTATTTAATTTTTAGCAAGATAATAAATTATTTGCTACAATGCCATACGTGGTTGTGGGCTGGCTTGTTGTGTACCTAAGGCATTATTCAAATACTTATAGTAAGCGGTAATACCTATCATGGCAGCATTATCAGTACAGTATTCAAATGCGGGAATATAAGTTGTGTAACCTTGTTGTTGTAGGGCGGTTATTTCCTTGCGCAACTGGCTATTAGCCGCTACACCACCTGCTAATGCTATGTGTTTTATGTTATGTTCTTTCGCGCAGGCTAACACATTTTTCATAAGCATACTTACAATAGTGTGTTGTGCGCTTGCGCAAATATCCGCCATATTGTTGGCTACAAAATCGGCATCGGTTTGCTTTTGTTTGTTGATGTAGTTAAGCACCGAAGTTTTAAAACCACTAAAACTAAAATTATATCCATCTACCTTAGGCCGAGCAAACACGTGGGCTTTGGGGTTTCCTTGCTGTGCATATTTATCTACTAATGGACCACCAGGGTAAGGCAATTGTAGTATTTTGGCTACTTTATCAAAGGCTTCTCCCGCAGCATCGTCAAGGGTTTCGCCAAGTATAGCTACGTTAAAATGATTTTTAATTAATAGTATTTGTGTATGCCCGCCAGATACGGTAAGGCATATAAACGGAAAAGGAGGAATGCTCGCAGGGTTTTCTGTTGCTATAAAATGTGCCATATAATGCCCTTGCATGTGGTTTACTTCTACCAAGGGTTTGTTAAGTGCTAATGCCAATCCTTTTGCAAAACTTGCCCCTACTAATAGCGAACCCATTAAACCAGGCCCGTTGGTATAGGCTACGTAAGTAACATCGTGTAAATTTATATTTGCTTTTTTTAACGCTGCATCAACCGCAGGTACTATGTTTTGTTGGTGTGCACGCGATGCTAATTCGGGTACTACACCACCATACAAATTATGTATTTCTTGATTGGTAACTACGTTGCTCAACACCCTGTTATTAAGCAATACAGCGCAACTGGTATCATCACACGATGATTCAATGGCAAGTGTTATAACATCAGTAGTTTGCATTTTGTTTAAAATAATTTTTGGTAGGTTTCCCACCATTTATTGGGCAATTCATTGTGTGTGGCTTGTATATAATCGTTGTACGAACACGGTACATTGGTATGTCGTTCAAATTTCAAACGCTTATCTGGCGGGTAAGGTACGGCCATCCACCATTTTTCCGAAAGTTTACTTTTGTAAAATTCAAGTTGATGGTTGCCCTCTTCTATAGTTACGTGGTAACGCATAAAATTAGCATTGGTAGGGCTTGGCATTTCGTTTTTGCGAATACCTACACCATCTATAAAAAACCAAATTATTTGTGCAGCCAATGCTGCTGTGGTATTTTCTACATCAAGCACTGGCGAAATATTATATATACCAAACGATGATACTTTATCGCTTGCGCCTGCATAACGTGCTAACTGGCAAGCCTCTTGTCCGTTAAAACCGTTGGGCGACGTGGCATTGCCCGCAGGTGCTTCGCTACGACGTATGGCATTCATATCAAACGAAACTATATCGGCATTGCGCAATATAGGTTCGGCTTCCTCCATGTTTTTTTGTATTGCACCTACTCTATAAATATCAAAATACAATTTTTGCATTAGCGAAATATCTTCAGTACTATTTAAAAAAGATTGATAGCCTATGTTACTATAATTAAACAAAAAATTGGGTTGGTGCATTACTATTTTGCTCAAGTACGAATGCTCCATTAGGTCATCAGTATCTTTACCCAAATCAAATTTAGAATCAATAGCCACAATATTTACCACTTGCTCCAATGCCTTGTAAGCAAGATAATTGGCGTAAGTAAGGTCTTGCGTACCACCTATAATAATTGGCACACAATTTATTTTTATTAATTCTTGTATTACTTGCGACATAGCAAAATACGTATCGGCAGCGGTTGCACCCGCACGTATGTTGCCCAAATCGTAAATTTGTGCTGTGCCAAAATGATGGTACAGTTTGTATAATTCGGCACGTACATTATTGGGCGATTGCGCACAATGTAGTTCGGGTTTAGTACTACCGCTATCTTCACACACACCAAATACTACTATGCTATTGCGTTCAACGGTAGGGAAATCGTGCGTGTGTTTTATAATTTTATTGCCCAAGGTAGATGCTTGTTCATCGTGCTGGGCAGCAATAGTAATGGGTTCAAAGAATAAGGATAGGTCGTGCATAAGAGTACTTTAGTAATTAAATATTATCGGCTATAGTTAGGAGCTTCACGTGTAATAATAACATCGTGCGGGTGGCTTTCTTTAATGCCAGCCGATGTTATGCGTATAAACTTAGCTTGTTTTAACAACTCAATGGTAGCAGCACCTACGTACCCCATACCTGCACGCAAGCCTCCAATGTACTGATACATATTTTCGGCAAGTGTACCTTTGTAAGGCACACGCCCGCTAATACCTTCGGGTACTAATTTTTTTATATCATCTTCCGCATCTTGAAAATAGCGGTCTTTGCTACCCAATTGCATAGCCTCTAACGAGCCCATACCACGGTATTGTTTAAATTTACGCCCTTCAAATATGATGGTTTCACTTGGGCTTTCTTCCACCCCTGCAAATAAACTTCCTGCCATTACACTATCAGCCCCTGCTGCTAATGCTTTTACAATATCACCTGTAAAACGTACGCCACCATCAGCAATTATTGGCACTCCAGTTCCTTTAGTAGCGGCATATACATCCATTATAGCCCATAGTTGAGGTACTCCTACCCCTGCTATTACACGTGTGGTACATATAGAACCTGGACCTATTCCTACTTTTACACCATCAGCTCCAGCCTCTATGAGTGCTTTGGCTGCAGCTCCTGTGGCTATGTTACCTACTATTATTTCTAACTTAGGATAAGCCGCTTTAGCTTCTTTAAGTGTAATTATTACTCCTTTGCTATGTCCGTGTGCGGTATCTATTATTATGGCATCAACACCTGCTTTTACCAATGCTTCTATACGTTGCATGGTGTCGTGTGTTACACCTACTGCGGCAGCTACACGTAAGCGTCCACGCTCGTCTTTACAGGCGTTGGGGCGTATTCTGCTTTTTAAAATATCTTTATACGTAATTAATCCAATTAGTTTTCCATCAGCATCAACTACGGGTAATTTTTCAATTTTATTTTGTTGTAATATATCTTCGGCCTTTTTTAAATCGGTGCCTAATTCTGTTTTTATAATGTTGGTACTCGTCATTATAGCACTTACCTGTTGCGTTAAGTTTTTTTCAAAACGCAAATCTCTATTTGTAATAATCCCTACCAATACATTATCGGCATTTACTACAGGAATACCGCCTATTTTATTCTCTTTCATCAACTCAAATACACTTCCTACAGTAGCGTCTTCACGCACGGTTATAGGGTCTTGTATCATACCGTTTTCGCTACGTTTTACTTTGCGCACTTGCTCAGCTTGTTGTGCTATGGTCATGTTTTTGTGCAATACTCCTATCCCACCCTCTTGCGCTATAGCTATAGCTAATTGATACTCGGTTACGGTATCCATTGCTGCCGAAACTATAGGTGTGTTTAGCCTAATGTTACGAGAAAATTGTGTAGAGATGTTAGTATCTCGGGGCAACACTTCCGAGTAAGCAGGTACTAATAGCACGTCGTCGTAGGTAAGTCCTTCGCCAACAAATTTAGAATTTGAATTCATGAGTAGTGAATATTTAGTGTTGAATATTCGTGCAAATGTAAGCTATATTATTGATTATTTATTTGCACTTAAACAGATAGGTTTAGCTTTGTTACAAAACAACAACAAATGCTTTTGAAGTAATAGTACAATTGATTATAATTGCACGGATTAAAGCAATTTAAAAAATGAATATTAGCCAACAATTAATAACTGCCGAAACCCTTGCCGAACAACTGTTTAGTGAGGCTCAGTTGCGTAATTATTTTGTGGCGCATCAAACTGAAAAAGACCTAAACGAACGTTTGTATAATTTGGCACAAGAGTTATTTGGTATAAAAAAATATTGGCACAAACGTATTGTGCGTAGCGGTAAAAATACGCTACTGCCGTATGCCGAAAATCCGCCTAACTTGACCTTACAAAACAACGATATACTTTTTGTAGATTTTGGCCCTGTGTTTGAAAACTGGGAAGCCGACATTGGTAAAACCTACGTAATAGGCAATGATGCAAACAAATTAAAACTACAACGAGATGTAGAATTGGCATGGCATGAAGGGCGTAATTACTATATGCAACACAAAAACGAAATAACCAGCGCGCAGTTTTACACCTACACACAAGCCCTTGCCAAGCAATATGGTTGGAGCTATGGCAACGAACATTGCGGACATTTAATAGGAAATTTTCCTCACGAAAAAATACAGGGCGAAACACATATAAACTACATTATGCCCAGCAATACTACACCTATGAGCAACCCCGACCAATACGGCAACGAACGCCATTGGATATACGAAATTCATTTTGTAGATACTGCTAATGAGATAGGTGGTTTTTATGAAAAATATTTAATTTAACACCTACTACCAATTTAATACTTACCCCTATGACTTCAACTGCTATTGTAAACAAAATGATGCAACATGACCACTTTAGCCAGTGGTTGGGCATACAAGTAATAGAAGCTAAAGCAGGTGCCTGTACATTGCAGCTTACTGTAAAAGAAACTATGCTCAACGGCTTTGGTATAGCGCATGGTGGCATTAGTTATTCGCTAGCAGATAGTGCCTTAGCCTTTGCTGCTAATGCCTATGGACAACACGCTGTAAGTATAGAAACGTCCATATCCCATACGGCTAAGTGTGTAGTAAACGATGTGCTTACCGCACACGTAACCGAAATAAGTAAAACCCGAAAAATAGCCATTTACACCATTGCGATTACTAACCAAAACAGTGTGCTTATAGCATCGTTTAAAGGTACTGTATTAATAAGCGAAAAGCTCTGGGAAGAGTAAGTAGTAATTACGAATTACGTTTAATACCAAGCCTTTACTAACACAAAACAGTTCTGTAAATAAGCGCACTTACTTAACAACGCTCTGTTTAAAATTTTAAAATACCTTTTCCCATTTTTACAATAAGCACAGCTTGATGCTCGTTCCACACTTGTTTCATAAGCGTTGGTATTACTTGCGTTTGTATGTAATAAAAATCGCCAAATACTTGTGTACTTAGCCCGTTGGTTACCACTTCTATATTTTGGAACTGATGTAGTTCACTTATAAAATCTAACACTTCGGTTTTGTAGCCGTTTACCAAGGGATACAGACTTAATTCAAATGTTGCTTGCATAGTTTTGTATATGTTGTAGAAGATTAATTTATAGTGTTATTATTTATTTCAACCGTAATTCGTAATTTTTAATTCGTAATTACACTGTTGTTATTAATTTTAATTTGATACTGTTTACAGTAGTAATAATATCTTCCATAGTAGTAGGCATTCCTACACTAAACCGTATGCTTTGTTGTGCCAATGCCGTAGATAAACCCATAGCTGTTAGCACATGCGACGGTTCATTAACAGCACTTGTACATGCCGAACCTGTAGCCACACACAATTGCGGAAACATGGTAATAAACTTATTCCCACTTATGTTTTTAAAAGTAAGATTACTTGTATTAGGCAAACGATAACGTGTGCTACCATTAATAGTTACTAAACCCAGGGCTTGTAATTGTTGTTCGAGCATAGTGCGTAATTTGCTTGTGTGTATTGCGTACTCCCATAAATTTTCGGTAGCTAATTCACAAGCTTTAGCCATACCTACAATACCTGTAACGTTAAGCGTACCGCTACGTAATCCTCGTTCGTGGTTGCCTCCGTAAGTAAATGGCGTTATACTTACTCTTGGGTTTTTACGCCGTAAGTATAATGCTCCCACACCTTTAGGGCCATATAATTTATGTGCTGATATACACGCAACATCAATACCCAATTCGTTTACATCAACGTGCATTTTACCTATGGCTTGTGTGGTATCGCTTATAAGTATAGCATTGTGAGCGTGAGTAATAGCAGCTATTTGAGCAATAGGTTGTAGCACACCAGTTTCGTTATTAGCAAGCATTATGCACACAGCTATGGTAGTAGGCAATAGTGCTTTTTGTAATTGTTGTAAATCTATCAATCCTTCAAAATCAACATCTAAATACGTAATATGTGCACCCTGTGTACTTAGATATTCGCAGGTTGCAAGAACCGCTTTATGTTCGGTTTTGCAAGTTATAATGTGATTTCCTTTTTCTTTGTATTGATTGAAAATGCCTATTAGCGCCATATTCAAGCATTCGGTAGCGCCACTGGTAAAGTAAACCTCTTGCGGTTCGGCATTTAATGTAGCTGCAACTATAGCTCTGCACGTTTCTATGTCTTTGCTTATACCTATACCTGCGGTGTGCGTAAGGCTTGCCGCATTAGCATATTTAGTAGTAAAATAGGGTAGCATAGTACTTAATACCGTTTCATTAACGGGTGTTGTAGCATTATAATCTAAATAAATAGGTTGCATAGTGTGGTGTAAATTTTATGCTGTAAATGAAAAACGCCTCGCATTGTGCGAGGCGTTTTTTATAGGTAATACTTTAAATTTATTATTTTTTACCCGCTTTGCGTATGCTTATAATGCGTACATCAACCTTCGGGCGATCGTTCATACCTTTCTCTACTGCGGCTATTTTATCCACTACATCAAGTCCTTCTATTACTTCGCCATACACAGTGTATCCTCCGTCTAAGTGGGGCGTACCGCCTACAGTAGTATATGCTTTGCGTTGTTCATCGGCTATTTTATATGGGTTTTTAGCGTATTCTGCATTTACTGCGGGCTCTAATACTTCAGCTATTAATTTATTCATTTTTTCGCCTTGTCCTGTTTTTTGATAGGCTTGTAAACTGTCTATTTGTGCTTTATTAGCTGGGTTAGCTGCATACGCCTGAAAGCACTCTTGCTTTTTGCGTTGTCCCAAATTATTTTCCATACCTACTATTTCTTGCTCGGTATAAGTTTTTCCTTGCACTATATAAAACTGGCAACCGCTCGATGCCTTGGTAGGATTTACATCATCGCCTTGGCGTGCAGCTGCCAACGCTCCTTTTTTGTGAAAATACGTTTTATTAATCTCAGCAGGTACTGTATAACCTGCGTCTCCATTGCCCAACATGGCATCAGGAGTGGCTAATTTGCTTTGTGGGTCGCCCGCTTGCACCATAAATGAACCTATTACACGGTGAAATAACAAACTATCGTAAAATTTTTGTTCAGCCAATTTTATAAAATTATCACGGTGTAAAGGGGTTGCGTTATATAACTTTACTTTAATAGTACCCATAGTGGTAAGTATAGTATATACAGGCTCTGGGGCGGTTTTACCTGCTTTTTTTGCTTCGGCGGGAGCAGTAGTTTTGTCTTTACTTTTTTGAGCAAAACTTGCTGTTGATAACAACAATGAAGCTCCTAATACAAGTGATGTAGTAATTTTCATAGAATTAAATTTTTTTATGTGTGAGTATTTCTTATTTTTGGAATTGCAATAATAATACCATCACACTAATAAAACTACTATTATGAATAAGAAAATATCTTTTTTGTGTTTAACACTTGCTGCCTTGGGCACATCGGTACAATCATGTAAACAACCCGACCCTCCCAAAGGTTCAATAAAAGTAGTAATAGACTCTAGTGGAGCTGTTGCTCCTAATACGTCTATACACGTTACAAGTGTTGGTACTAAAGGAAAAACTACCTTAGATGGTATTGATAAAGTAATAACTACTAATACTTATGGGCAAGCTGATATAGAAGTAAAATTAGATGCAGTAGTGCAATGTTATGCTACCAAAGCAACTGGTAAAGCAGCCCCTTATGATACCTTACGTGGTGTAAAAAGTTTACAATTATCAAAAGATAAAAAGAATTTTGTGGATACAGTAACTATACGTTTACGTTACTAACTTGTTTATAACCCTCGTTTTTTAACCCAAAAGCTCTTAACAAATTGTTAGGAGCTTTTTTGTTGCGGTACAGTTTGTGTGTGTATTCTACGGCATATTTTACTATTTTTATACTCAAATAATTGAGCAATGGATAATTTTGTAGTATCAGCCCGTAAGTACCGCCCAGCCACATTTGACACTGTAGTGGGGCAACATTCTATAACAAGTACACTTCAAAACGCAATAAAAAGTAACCACTTAGCACAAGCATTTTTGTTTTGTGGGCCACGTGGTGTGGGTAAAACTACTTGCGCACGTATATTGGCCAAAACAATAAATTGTACTGATAAAACCGATAACGTAGAAGCCTGTGGCAAATGCGACTCGTGCACGTCGTTTCAAAACGGACAATCGCTTAACGTATATGAATTAGATGCCGCTAGTAATAACTCGGTTGATGATATACGCCAATTGGTAGATCAGGTAAGGTTTGCGCCACAATTGGGCAAATACAAAGTGTATATAATAGATGAGGTGCACATGCTATCTACAGCGGCGTTTAATGCGTTTTTAAAAACCTTGGAAGAACCACCTGCGCACGCTATATTTATATTAGCAACCACCGAAAAACATAAAATAATACCTACTATACTTTCTCGTTGTCAGATATTTGATTTTAATAGAATACAACTAAAAGACATAGCCGACCACTTAGCTAAAATAGGCGTGGCCGAAAATATAGAAACCGAATACGATGGTTTGCTACAAATAGCTCAAAAGGCTGATGGTGGCTTGCGTGACGCACTTTCTATGTTTGACCAAATAGTAACTTTTGCAGGTAAAATTACCTACGCAGTTACTATAGAAAACTTAAACATACTTGATTATGAATATTATTTTAAAGTAACCGATGCTGTATTACAAACCAAGGTAAGCGACTTACTATTGTTGTTTAACGAAGTATTGGCACAGGGGTTTGATGGTAATAATTTCATAAACGGATTTGCCGAACATTTGCGCAACTTATTGGTATGCCGAGATGCGCAAACCATACAACTATTGGAGGTAAGCGAAAACGCTAAAGCCAAGTACCAGCAACAATCGCAGGCAGTTACGCAAGAGTTTTTGATAAGCGCATTGGGCTTATGTAGTAAGTGCGACTTAAACTATAAAGCCAGTAAAAACCAACGTTTGCTGGTAGAATTAGCATTGTTACAAACGCTATCATTACTGAAACCCGCTAACGGCGAGCCTTTGGCGCAAGTAAAACAAAACTATATAATGCGTCCGTACTACTTAGTGGGCGAAAAAAAACAAACTGTATTACCTACTACTAAAGCCCCTACACCAGCAGTGGCAAGCGTTGTGGAGCAACCATCAATAGTAGTAGAATCGGGCATAGGCGCACAATATGTACCGCCTGCACCACAAGACCCCAATGCACGTGTGCCACTTAGTAACGCTGCGCACACCATAGCCAACTTATTTGGCGGAAGCACAAGCCTTGCACAAATACAACAACTAGCACTGCAAGGTAAGGCTACACCACTTGCTACTACTGCCAATGCAGACATTACAGCCGAACCCGAAACCGCCTACGGCAACGAGGCTATTACACAAGAAAATATAAACGCCGCTTGGCATACCGCAGTAGAACACTATGCGCAAAATATGATTGTGTATAGCGTGCTTAAAAACTGTACACCTGTACTAACTAACGATGTAGTGGTAAACATAGCCTTAGGTGCTTCGTTTGAACAAAATACAGTAAACAATGCTGCTGCCGAAGTACTACAAATACTACGTAAAGAATGTAATAATAAAAACATAACATTTAACATATACATAGACGACACCTTAGCCGCACTTAATGTACAAACGGCTCGTGCACCAAGTGCCAACACCGTGTACGATAACATGTTAGCCAAAAACCCACACTTAGCATTACTCATACAACAGTTAAATTTAGATGTGAATTCGTAAAATATAATAATTAATACAAATGTTTATAAAATCATTAACTATTGAAAATTTTAAATCGTTTAAAAATGTAACAATACATTTTAATAACGATTTAAATATATTA
>JBEBIC010000282.1:0-3425 GCA_040080595.1 Bacteroidia bacterium
TAAACGTTTTAGCACCTTGCTGTGCTACTGCACTTGTGTGCATTGCTATTACTGTAAATACAAGTGCAATGGTTTTTATTAAATGTTTCATAGGTTATGGTATAAGTACTTATTTAGTGTGTTTTTTGCAACATTAAATTTGCTAAACGCAATTAATAATTGATTTTTTAATTGCGTTTGCTAAATGATAGTTGCGCCCATTCATCTTTAAAATTATAACCCTCAAAAGTATAACCACAAGCGGTATAAAACTGTTTAAGTTCATCTACATCAGTAGTAAAAAAACCACTTAAATAAATAATGCCATTGGGCG
This sequence comes from Bacteroidia bacterium, assembly GCA_040080595.1. Classification (GTDB taxonomy): domain Bacteria; phylum Bacteroidota; class Bacteroidia; order UBA4408; family UBA4408; genus JACMRI01. The sequence goes on from JBEBIC010000282.1 coordinate 314, forward strand.
CTAAGTGTTGGTAATAAACGGCAGCATCAGCTTTTAATATATTTTTATTAATATTAGCTAGTATAATGTTGTAGGTAGTAGCTTTCATTTTGGTAGCATCGCCTTGCCACACATCAATAGTGGTTATGTTGTTTAATGCGCAATTTTCAATACTGTTAGTTACACTCCATTCATCTATATCAATAGCATCTACGGTAGTAGCACCCAACTTGTGTGCCAGTATTGCCAGTACTCCTGTGCCACAGCCCATATCTAATACTGATGCGTTGGTAGGTAAATTGTTTAACAAGGCATTGCACATAAGCCACGTAGTGTTGTGGTGCCCTGTACCAAAACTCATTTGAGGCATTATGGTTACGGTGTGGGTGTATTGCTCAGCAATGGTATGAAATGGCGCACGTATAATACATTCATTGCTAACTATTACAGGTTCAAACTCCGATTCCCACTGGGCATTCCAGTTTTGTTGCGGTATTAGTTTGTGTGTAAATGTTAGGTTAAATTCAGCATCAAAGTCATCAACAACTTGTTGTACTTGGGCTGCGTTATGCTCAGGCTCTTGTATATAAGCCTGTACACCAGTTTCGGTTTCTACAAAACTTTCAAATGGCAACTCGGCCAATTGTGCTATAAGTACCTCTGTGCCTTGCGTAGCAGGTGTTAGTGTAAATGTATATTCGTAATAGTTCATTGGTATGTAATTTTTATAATTACATAAAGAACACAAATAAATAGGAGGTTTTTGCTAGTGTTGGTGTTATGTTTTAAACAAATAAACTAACAAAAACTCATTTTAAAATTAGATGCCGTAATTGTACATACCAGCATCAAAATAATTTAGTAACTACATACTAAAGCCTATCAACAATACATCATCTGTTTGTTCGTGGTGGGCTTTCCAGTTGTTGTTGGCCTGTGCTATGTAGAGGTGCTGTTCTTTGGGTTGTTTTAAATTAACGGCACACAATGTTTCTTTTAACTTTTTGGTACTAAACTTTTTATCTTTTTCTCCGCCAAATTGGTCAGCGTAACCATCAGTAAACATATAATAGGTAGTGCCTTGCGTAAGGGTAATGGTGTGTTGTGTAAATTCATACCCCTCGTTATCTAACCCGCCAATAGGGCGTTTGTCGCCTTTGTGTTCTGTTAATACGCTTTGTGCATCTACCGCATATAGTGGGCGGTTAGCACCTGCGTAGGTAAGTGTGTTGGTTGCTATGTTTACTAAGCATAGTGCTACGTCCATGCCATCGCGACTTTGCTCGGTTGCCCCCTCTTGTTTTAGTGCATTGGTTATTTCAATATTGGTTTGTGTAAGTACTTGTGCGGGTGTAATGTTGGGCGTGTTGTGTATAACGTGCTCTAAAATATTATTGCCTATCATACTCATAAATGCGCCAGGAACGCCGTGTCCTGTGCAATCGCAGGCGGCTATGTAAAATAGTTGTTGAGGTATTATTTCTTTAAAAAAATAAAAATCGCCACTTACAATGTCTTTAGGTTCGTATAATACAAACGACTTAGGCAAGTTTTTATGTATTAATGCAAAGGGTGGTAACATCGCCGTTTGTATTTTTTTGGCGTAGTATATACTGTTTAATATTTCTTTGTTGTGCTCGTTTATTAACTTGTGCGAGCGTTGCAAATCTTTTTTTGTCTTTTCTTCGTTCAATAATATGTTGCGTACATAGTGCAATAGCGCAAAGGCTACTATGCCAAATATTACAAGCATTACGGCTATATTTTTGTACAGTTCTTTATCGGCTATATGTAGAAAATCATCATAGCGTTCATCTACCTCAAGCAGCGCTATTACTTTGCCTTGTTTGTTTTTTATGGGGCGCAATGCAGTAAGCCATGTGCCATACTCATCAGTATATTCGGGTAATGTGCCACCTTGCTGGTAAATGTTTAAAAACTTTTCTTTGTTTTGTGTGTATTCATCTAAATAATAGGGTTCGTGGCTTGAGTTTACCACGTACAAAAACTTTTTAAGAGTGTCGTTGTAGTAAAGTGTGGAAATATCCGATTGCAAATTATTACCTTTTTGGGTAGCTTCTAATTGCTGCTGTACGGTGCTGTACAAGCTATTTTCATCGTTGGTTTTAATACAACCTTTATCCTTACAACTAGCGGTAAGTTCCTCGTGTTTGTCGCCATTTATTTGCAGCGAAAGCGTTTGGGCAATAGCATCTAAGCGGGTAAGTGTAGTTTCTTGGTAATGAATATATGATGTTACAATGTAATAACACGCCAACGATAGTATAGCCAAAAACACCACCAACACTACACGTGTAGTGGTTTTGTAGTTGTTGAACAAGGAAGTAAAGCGTGTGTGTTTCATTTAGCTATGTGTATTAAACTCCAAAACGTTCCTTATCTAACGCTTTAAATAATTGAATTATTTTGAATACTGTTAAACCTAAAAACAATACACCTAACAATGGGCGGTACCATGTAGTACTCATTAATGCAAATATAAAAAAGCCTGCGCTTGCTACTGCATCTAACGCTAGTTCTATAATAGCGGCTTTTAATGGGTCGTGCTTTAAATACTTAAAACGCAACAGCAAAGGCACTATTACCAATGCCCACATGGCATAGTCAAAATAATTAGCAAGCGTAGCTACTGATATCATACTTACAGGTTATCAATAAAATAGTTGGTAATTTTGGTAAGCAAGTGCGCACGTTGTTTGCCTGTAACGTTATGTTTTTGGGCAGGATAGGCGTAGTAGTCTAGTTGCTTACCAAGCGTGTTACACTTATGTACAAACTGCATAGAATGTTGCCACGTTACTACATCATCATCAGTACCGTGTATCATCAATAATTTACCTTGTAATTTATCAGCATGATTAAGCAAGCAGTTGGCTTTGTAGCCCTCTTCGTTTTCTTGTGGTGTATCCATATAACGCTCCGTGTACATTATTTCGTATTGTTTCCAATCTATAACAGGGCCGCCTGCTACACCTACTTTAAACACGCCTGCATTGCGTGTCATAAACGATGTAGTCATAAAACCACCAAAGCTCCAGCCATGAATACCTAAGCGTGTAGCATCAACGTAACGTTGTTGTTTTAAATAATTTACGCCTACTAATTGGTCTTC
>JBEBIC010000283.1:0-3406 GCA_040080595.1 Bacteroidia bacterium
TGTACATAAAACTGCAAATTATTACTTGCTTGTAAGTTAGCTTCGGCAATGCTATTGGCGGCTAAATCTAATCCTACGGTAGCATAACCACTTTCGTTTATACGCTTAGCGTGTCTGCCTTTGCCACAGGCTAAGTCGCAAAATGTAGCGTTACTGTTGGGGTGTAGGTACGTTAGTAATTTATCAATAAAGGCATTTGCCTCCGCTTCATTTCTATTCTTGTACAAGGTGTGATAGTAAGTAGTATCAAACCATTCGGTAAACCATTCGCTCATTGTTGTGGTGCTAAAATATTATAAATGTACGTAAAAGTACAATTTAAGTGTGGTATAACCATAAAATATATGTTGTATTATGCGTAGTTATACTATCTTAGTTAAATGAAAAAAATAATAGCTCTAGTTCTGTTTTCGTGCCAATTAATGGCTCAAAATAATAATACTAATTCAGTTATAAACTACGCTGATAGCCTTAAAATATATAGTACTTCGCTAACTGATAGTGCAACAATAAACCGTGTAATAAATTTTTGTTTTGCTCACAAAAACGAAATACCCGACTTAGCTTTTACGTATTCGCAAAAATGTTATGAAGCAAGTAAAAAAGAAATACTTCCCTACTGCGAAGCCCGCAGTGTAACTAACTTAGGCGCTATTGAGGTACAGCGTGGCAACTATGCAACGGCACTTACTTATTATATGCAGGGCTTATTAATATGGGAAAAGCTTAATTATAAAAAAGGTATAATGTTTAACAAAAACAACATTGCGCAAGTGTATGGCAATATTAATAAGCCCGATTTAGAACTTAAATTTTTGACCGAAGCCTTGCAATTAGCTACTGATAATAACTATGAAGATGGGCTTGCGCTCATTAACGATAACTTGTCGGTGTATTACTATCTTAATAATGATTTTAGAAAAGGATTTAATTATGCTACTAAAGCCGTAGCTATTAATTTAAAACTCAACAAACTATCAGACGCTTGCCGTTGCTACTCCAATGCGGGAGATATGCTTTCGCAGTTAAACAAATTGGATAGCGCACTCATCTATTTTAACAAAGCTAAAGTTATAGCCACCAAAATAAACGACAACTATGTACTGGCATTGTGCTACGCTAACATGGCATCAACCTACAACCGAAAAAAAGAAACCGATAAAGCCATATACTACCATGAACAAGCCATAGCATTGAGCAAAAAAATTGGCGAAAAAGATAATTTAGTTATTGAATACAATGAATTGGCAAGCATTTACACACAAAAAAAAGAATTTGAAAATGCCCTGTCTTATACGCTGTTAGGGCAAGGCATGAAAGATAGCATACACAATTTACATAACAATAAACAAATAGCCGAACTACAAACCAAGTATGATACGCAAAACAAAGACTTACAAATATTAGCACAGGAAGCTAGTATTAACAAACGCAATTATTTAATAGCACTAGCATTACTACTAATACTTGCGGTAGGTTTAGTGGCGTATGCACGCTACCGAAAATCTAAATTGGAACTTGCTTTTGAAGTACAAAAAACAATATTAGAACAGCAAACATTAGCAGTAAAAGCAGTATATGAAGCTGGCGAAAACGAGCGTCGACGCATAGCACAAGACCTACACGACAATATGGGGGCGCACACAACATCTATACTTGCGCAAATAGATAGACTAAACACAAGCGATGTGGCTAATGCAAAATATGGCGCATTGCGCACCGATGCCGAAAACATAATGGCCATGCTGCGCGAAACTATTTGGATATTAAAAACTAAAACAATATCAATACACAACTTTTACGATTTAGTAAAAAGCTATGCCAACAAACAACTAAAACAAACCTTAGATGTAAGCGTGGTGTATAAAGAAAATATTACAGCGCAACGTCAGTTAAGCCCTACTATTACGCTTAATTTATATAGAGTTATACAGGAGAGTATTCAAAATACAATAAAACATGCTAACGCCACACAAGTAGTGTTTACAGTAGCTGCAACACCACAGCTAACTATAACCATAAGCGACAACGGTACTGGTTTTGACGTAGCTGCAAAAGAAAATAAAAGTGGCTTGGAAAATATGCAATACAGAGCCAACGAAATAAATTACACACTAACTATACAGTCCGCAACGCATACAGGTACTACAATTCATTTAACCGAAAATGTGTAAAATACTCACTAGTGAGTATTTTATATACCACACCCATACTATAGTTTTGCTACCATGATAAACATAGGAATAGTTGACGACAAGAGCGTAAACAGAGAAACTACAAAGCGTAAATTAGTAGATTATAACGAAGTAAACGTTATGATGGAAGCTTGTAATGGCAAAGATTTTTTAACGCAATTAAAACAAATGAGTAGCGACCAACTACCTCATGTAGTACTTATGGACTTGGATATGCCTATACTCGATGGTATAGAAACCATAAAAATGGCATCGGCAATATATACGCACATTAAATTTATTGTACTTACGGTGTTTGAAGACAACGACAAAATATTTGAAGCCATACGTGTAGGTGCTAATGGTTACTTGCTTAAAGATGATAAGGCCGTAAATATAATAGACGCTATTACCAATGTATATGAACACAACGGAGTGCCTATGAGCCCTGCTATTGCTCGTAGAGCTATGGATTTGATGTTGGGTAAAATGCCACAGGAAACAATAGTAACCACTACCGAAAGTTATGGCTTATCTAATAGAGAAACCGAAATATTAATAGAATTAGTAGGAGGCAGTTCATATACTATAATAGGCGAGAAATTATTTATAAGTCCGCTTACTGTACGTAAGCACGTGGCTAATTTGTACGAGAAGTTACACGTAAATAGTAGAGCGCAAATTATAAATATTGCACATAAAAATAATTGGTTGTAGTAGTTAATTTACCTGCTCATTCTCACAAAGAATATGTTAAATTTGAACATGTTAAAATGGTTTTAAAACAACCCTTTACACTACATTTTTATAACCACTATTCTTTAAATGAATCTTATACTTTCCAATACATTTAGCACCCAACTCCCTGCTGATGAAAGCACGACTAACGAACCTAGGCAAGTGCTTAACGCCTGCTATTCGTACGTTACACCACGCATACCCTCTAGCCCACAAGTAGTAAGCATTACAGCGCAAGTAGCTAAATTATTGGGCTTAACTAATGATGATGTATTAAGCCAAGAATTTGCAAATGTATTTTCGGGAGCTACTGTTATTACCAACTCGCAGCCTTATGCTATGTGTTATGCAGGGCATCAGTTTGGCAACTGGGCAGGGCAATTGGGCGATGGGCGTGCTATAAATTTGGGCGAAATACAACACAATAATCTACGTTTGGCTATACAACTTAAAGGTGCAGGACGTACACCGTACTCCCGTACTGCCGATGGTTT
>JBEBIC010000056.1:0-14367 GCA_040080595.1 Bacteroidia bacterium
ACGCTAGTTAGGGTATATTTTAGATAATTATTTATTTTTTCGTTTATGTAACATTTGTCACTATGTATGTTTTTAAGTCAATATACATTTGTGTAGTTAAATAATTATATAAAAAAAGAAATCATGCACATAGAACAAATTTACACGGGCTGTATAGCCGAAGCTGCTTACTATATTACTGATAATGGCGAAGCTGCAATTGTTGATCCTTTACGCGAAACACAACCATACATAGATAGGTTGATGCGCGATGGTGTAAAATTAAAATACATATTTGAAACGCATTTTCATGCCGATTTTGTTTCGGGACATGTAGATTTAGCACGTAAAACTGGCGCTACCATAGTATATGGGCCTACAAGTATGAAAACTGGTTTTGAAGCGCATATAGGTACTGATAACGAAATTTTTACCATTGGTAATGCGCAAATAAAACTAATACATACCCCTGGGCATACCATGGAAAGTTCGTGCTATTTATTGATAGATGGAGATAAAAAAGAGCAAGGGCTAATAACTGGCGACACACTATTTATAGGCGATGTAGGGCGTCCTGACTTAGCGCAACATGTAATAGCCGATTTAACTGAGGAAATGTTGGCGGGGCATTTGTACGATTCGTTGCGCAATAAAATTATGCCTTTGAGTGATGATTTAATTATATATCCTAACCATGGTGCAGGTAGTGCTTGTGGAAAAAACATGAGTAAAGAAACTACGGATACATTGGGCAACCAAAAAAAGACAAATTATGCGCTTAATCTTAATTTATCCAAAGCCGAATTTATTAAGGAGGTTCTGTCGGGTTTAACGCCACCTCCAGCCTATTTTCCGCAAAATGTACTATTAAATATTAACGGTTACGAATCGTTTGATAACGTAAAAGAAAAAGGAGCAAAAGCACTAACAGTAAAGGAGTTTGAACTCGTAGCCGAAACAACAGGTGCAATAATTTTAGATACACGTATTAATGCAGAGTTCTATAAAGGTTTTGTGCCAAAGGCAATAAATATAGGTATAGAGGGCGATTTTGCACCATGGGCAGGTGCTATGATTAGAGATACAAAGCACCCAATTATACTCGTTACCGCATTGGGTAAAGAGGAAGAAACCATTACTCGATTAAGCCGTGTGGGTTTTGATAACGTGTTAGGACATTTAGCTGGCGGTATTGATGCTTGGACAAAAGCAGGTAGAGAGTTAGACACTGTGAATAGAATTACAGCAGCCCAATTTGCCACTGATGTAAAAATAGGAGAGAGTAAAGTAATAGATATTCGTAAAGAAAGTGAGTATGCAGCCGAACACGTAGAAGATGCGTACAGCAAGCCTTTGGGTGTTATTAACGACTGGATAAAAGACATTAATACACAGGAACATTTTTATATACATTGTGCAGGTGGTTACAGAAGCATGATAGCCGCATCATTATTACAAGCACGTGGCTACCGCAATTTTACTGAAGTTGCAGGCGGTTTTGTAGAAATAGCAAAAACTAATATCCCAAAAACTAATTTTGTATGCCAAAGCAAAGTATTAAGCTAAAAAATAACCTTGTGTAACATAGTAGCAGTTTGTTATCGTGTACTTTTAAATTCACAAATAAATAAATTACTAATCAACTAATAAAAAGAACAATGAAAAAGAACATGGGAACAGCGGATAAAATTATTCGCATAGCAGTAGCCGCTTTAGTAGCAGTATTATATTTTACAAATGTAATTTCGGGTACAGTAGCAATAGTGGCAGGTGTATTAGCAGTAGTGTTTGTGGCTACTAGTTTAATAAGTTTTTGCCCGTTATATGCGCCTTTTGGCATATCAACTTGCACTAAAGAATAAATTTAAGAACACATTAAATTTAAAAAAAAAAACGCCCTTGCTTTATTACACATTAAGCAAGGGCGTTTTATGTACCAATAAATTATTAAAATAATACTGCTTATGTAACAAAAGTAACTGTATAGTATAACGGCACTAAGTACATTTGTATCATCAAAAAATAAACAAACTAAACTCAATGAATTTTATACTTGCCAATAAACTAACTATACTGGGTGTAACACTCGGCGCTATTAGTGGTTACTTATATTACTATTTTGTAGGTTGTGCAAGCGGTACGTGCGCTATAACTTCAAGCCCTATAAACAGTACATTGTATGGCGCTGTAATGGGTGGTTTAGTGTCAAATATATTAAAGAAACAACCTAAAGAAGCAAAATGAAAACAGAAGATATTACGATTGCTAATTTAAAATGTAACGGTTGCGCTACCACTATTAAAAATGAACTATTAAAAATAATAGGTGTTGAAAATGTAGTTGTTTTGATCGAGGAAAGTATAGTACGTGTTTCGTACAGCGATGTAACAAGTCGTGTTAGTATTATAGAAAAATTACATTCGTTAGGGTACCCCGAAGCTACCGAAAACAATGGAATGTTGTTGCAATTAAAAAGTTATGGTAGTTGCGCTATTGGAAAAATTAATAATTTATAAATTCATAAAACAAAAACAAAATGAACGTAGAAAACATCATCAAAGAAAAAAGAGGTACAATAGTAGATGTACGCACCCCCGACGAATTTAGAGGAGGAAATGTAGTAGGCTCTATTAACATTCCGTTGCAAGAAGTTACTGCACGCATCGACGAACTAAAAGCCCTACAAGCACCATTAGTACTATGTTGTGCATCGGGTAACCGAAGCGGACAAGCACATTATTACTTATCTCAGCAAGGTATAGATTGCCACAACGGAGGTTCGTGGTTAGATGTAAATTATTATCAATCTCAAACTGTTTAACGCCATGATTAATACAATAAAAAACTTATTAGGTTTTGGACCTTCGGTAAATTACGCCGACTTAGTAAAACAAGGCGCTATTATTTTAGATGTGCGTAGCAAAGGCGAGTATGCTGGCGGGCACATTCAAGGGTCTATAAATATTTCGGTAGATCAGTTAAGTACTAACTTGGTTAAACTTAAAGATAAAAATAAAACAATTATAACCTGCTGTGCATCGGGTATGCGTAGTGCTTCGGCAAAAAGTATTTTAAAACAACATGGCTATACTAACGTGCACAATGGTGGAGGTTGGAGTAGCTTACAAAGTAAATTACGCTAAATGATTACTATGCAAACACTGTTAACAGGCTGGCATTTTATGCGTTGGTTTAGATTAGCGATAAGCATATTTATCGGTGTGCAAGCTATTCAAAACCATGATGCGTTTTTGGGAATGTTTGCAGCTTTCTTTTTATATCAAGCGCTTACTAATACTGGCTGTTGCGGTGCTAATGGTTGTGCTGTACCTACAGCTAAAAACAATACAAGCAACATAGAAGACGTAAATTTTGAAGAGGTTAAAACCCAACAAATTAACAAGTAAAAAAAATACTATGGAACCACATAATTACAACGTAAACTTAACATGGCTTGCCGATAGAAAAGGTGAAATATCTTCGCCCGAATTACATACTGTTATTGAAGTAGCTACACCTCCCCAATTCCCTAAGGGTATGGATGGTATATGGTCGCCCGAGCATTTACTAACGGCTGCGGTAAGTAGTTGTTTTATGACTACTTTTTTATCCATAGCCGAAAATTCGCACTTAGATTTTGTTAGTTTTACTTGCCCTGCCAAAGGTAAATTAGAACAAATAGAAGGTAAGTTTTTAATGACCGAAATACTACTTGAGCCCGTATTGATTATTGCTAATGAAGGCGATAAAGAAAAGGCAGAAAGAGTGTTGCAAAAATCGGAAGTAGCTTGTTTAATTTCTAATTCTATCAAATCAAAAGTGGTGCTAATAACTACTATTAACTGTTAAATAAAATGGTAACTCCTTTCTCCGAAATAATAAAAAATAACACACCCACCTTAGTAGATTTTTTTGCCGAATGGTGTGGTCCTTGCAAAATGATGAAACCTATTTTGGAGGAGCTAAAAACCACAATGGGCGATAATGTTACTATACTAAAAATTGATGTAGATAAAAACCCACAAATAGCTAATGTGTACCAAATACAGGGAGTTCCCACACTTATGTTGTTTAAAAATGGCGAAATAAAATGGCGACAATCAGGCGTTCTTTCGGCAAATAATCTACAGCAAATTATTAATCAACATGCTTAATTTTTAAACGTTATGCTAAAAGAAATTTCGTATTCGGTACTATGGAACAAATGCCCCAAGTGCCACGAGGGTAATGTATTTGTAAGTAACAATCCCTACAAGCTAACACAACTATCTACCATGCACCAAAACTGTGCGTGTTGCAACGAAAAATACGAAAAAGAACCTGGTTATTTTTTCGGTGCTATGTATGTAAGCTACGCACTTATGGTAGGTTGGTTTGTTATTACGTGGGCGATTGATAGCTTTTGGATAAATAGTACTGGAGCTAATTATGTTATATTTGTAGTAGCTACTATGTTGTTATTTATGCCCATTACATTTAGAGTTTCTCGCTTAATATGGATGAATTTTTTTACGCATTTTGATACCGAGTGTAATTGCAAAAATGAACTTAAACCTATTTTATAATTTTAAAATGAAAACAAATTTTATACTTGCTTTACTAAGCATAACTACACTATTTAATAGCTGTACCAATGGTCAAACACATAATGGTGTTGCAACTAATTTATCAGCTACCGAATTTTCAGCTAAAATAAAAGACTTGAGTAGCGCACCATTGTTAGATGTACGTACGCCCGATGAGTTTAGTAAGGGGCATTTAAAAAACGCTAAAAACGTAGATTGGAATGGCAATGATTTTGATGCACAAGTGGCAACGTTAGATAAAACAAAACCAGTGCTAGTATATTGTTTAAGCGGAGGCAGAAGTAGCGCTGCCGCAAATAAATTGCGCAACGATGGTTTTAAAGAAGTATATGAATTAGCTGGTGGTATTATGAAATGGAGAGGTGCTAACTTACCCGAAACTACTGATAATACAATAGCTGCCGCAGGAATGACTGAAGAACAATTTAACGCACTATTGGTTAATGATAAATTAGTTTTGATAGATTTTTATGCTGATTGGTGTGCCCCTTGCAAACGAATGAAACCTTACTTAGACGAAATTTCGAAAGAAATGGATGCAACAGTTGTGGTAATTCGTATTAACGCTGATGATAACCAAGCCTTATGCAAAGCCCTAAAAATAGACGCTTTGCCAGTATTACAATTGTATAAAAACAAAACAAATACTTGGAAAAACATAGGTTACATTAGTAAAGACGAAGTAGTAAAACAATTACGATAAGCATACATATTGTTTTTTATTCTGTAAAGTAGTAGTGCACTGTGTGTACTACTACTTTTTTTGTAGCGTTGCATTTATAAACTACGAACACATATCTACATCAAGCACTACACGTACTGAGCGGTTGTATTTGTACATACTATCTATAAGTTGTTGTAGCATTTTTTTAGCTGCGGTTATGTTACCTTCTCGTTCTATTTTAATAATAAAACGTTTGTTGTAAATATTTTTAATACGTGCGGGAGTTGGAAATTCAGGGCCAAGTACACGCTTGCCAAATGCGTGTTGCAAATCTTTACACAGCACGTCGCAGTAGTCATTTAGCACGTTTGGGTCGCGGTGTTGTAGTACTATTTCTATAATGCGTGTAAATGGCGGATACCCATACGTTTGACGTTCTTTTATTTCGTTGTCAAAATAATCAGTATAGTTATGTTCTTTTACTTGTTGCAATAGTAAGTGCTGCGGTTGCATGGTTTGTATTATAATCTTACCCTTTCCGCTTGCACGTCCTGCCCTGCCACTTACTTGGCTAAACAATGAAAACGCACGCTCCGAAGCCCTAAAATCGGGGTAGTGTAAGGTTTCATCGGCATTCATTATTCCTACCAAATCCACACTCGAAAAATCCAATCCTTTAGTTACCATTTGCGTACCTATAAGTATATCTATTTCTCGGTTTTCAAGTTGTTGTATTAATGTTTCAAATGCGAGCTTACCTCGTGTAGTGTCAGTATCCATACGTGCTACACGTGCATTAGGAAATAATAATTGTACGTCTTCCTCTATTTTTTGTGTGCCAATACCCTTGGTAATAATGTTGGTACTATTGCACTTAGCGCAGCGGGGTTGTGGCGTTACACTATAACCACAATAGTGACATTTTAATAAATTTATTTGTTTGTGATACGTAAGACTTACATCGCATTGCACACATTGTGGTATATGGCCGCAAGTCATACATTCGTGCATTGGTACGTATCCTCGGCGGTTTTGAAATAATATAATTTGTTTTTTGTTATCCAATGCTTCATTCATCAACGCAAATAATTCTCGTGTTAATGAGGCTTTCATACTTTTTTGCGCTATATTTTTTTTAATGTCTATTAGTTCAATGCTTGGCAAAGCCACGTTGTTGTAGCGTTGTAGCAAAGGTACATAACCATATTTTTTTTGTAGTGCATTGTAATATGTTTCTATGGCTGGCGTTGCCGAACCTAATAGCGTTTTTGCATTGTATTGTTTGGCTACCAATATTGCCGTGTCTCTTGCATGATAGCGTGGTGCTGGGTCTTGTTGCTTATACGATGCGTCGTGCTCTTCATCAACAATTATTAATCCCAAATTATCATACGGCAATAGTATAGATGAGCGGGCTCCGAGTATAATCTGTACGTTTTTTTTGTGCAATAAATTATTCCAAACCTCTACACGTTCGTTCTCGTTAAACCGTGAATGATACACGCCAATAGTAGTGTTCAGTATTTTTTTAAGTCGGCTTACTAACTGTGTTGTTAAAGCTATTTCGGGAACTAAATACAATACCTGCTTGCCTTGCGCTATGGTTTCGGTAATAAGTTGTGCGTATATATTTGTTTTACCACTACCCGTAACTCCGTGCAGTAAACATACATCGTGCGTTTCAAATTCTTGCTTAATATGTGCTAATGCAGTTTGTTGTACATCACTCAACACTAAGGCTTCGTTGCTATTGGTTGCTGTGTTATTAAGCCGAGAAACTTCTATTTCACAAAATTCAAAAATCTCTTTTTTCTCTAATGCTTTTAATGTTGCGGCATCGCAATTAGCACGCTCCTCGAGTAGTTTTTTGGGGACTAAATAATTGGGTTTATCAGTATAATAATTACTTAACGACACATAAGCCGTTAATGCTTGTTGTTGTTTTACAGCACGTTTTAGTTCGTCAAACAATGCTTCAAAAGCACTGCTATCACTACTATATTTAGGGTTTAGTTGTATAAATGTAGCGAACTTTGGTTTGTACTTTAGTTTTAATTCTTCTTTAAGTAGTATAACGTTTTTATCTATTAAACGTTTTATGGTGCTGTGTGTTTTTTTATTGTTGAGTATTGCGTTAATCTCGTCAATGGTAAGAAAATGGCGTATTTCCAGAGCTTCTACCAGTAAATATTCGCTATCGTTTAATGTTTCTTTATCTATGTCAATATCAGCATTGAGTATAAATGTAGTTTCGCTATTTAACTTGAGTCCTGCGGGCAATGCAGCGTTCATTACTTCGCCAAGATAACACATGTAATAACTCGCAATCCATTGCCACGACTGATACTGCGACGGTGTAATAACTGCACTCTCATCAATAACCGAAACTAATTCCTTAGCATCAAAGCCCGAATTGTTTTCGGTGCTTACACTAATTACTATAGCGGTATATAATTTGTTTTTACCAAAATTAACTACTACTCGTTTACCAAAGCCCACAAACCCTTGCCACTCCGCAGGTACAGAGTAGGTAAATAAATTATTGAGCGCTAAGGGAAGTAGTACGTTTACAAACATGTTTTTAATTACGAATTAAATAACGATTTCATTTTCAGTTATCCAATTACTTAACACTACCAAATGCCATTGTCGACTCCAAGTATTGGTATTGCGATTGTTTAAAAACGCTTGCCAATTGTGCATTACAGCATTAGGTTTAAAAGCAGTTAATGTATTAAGTTGTACTAATCGTTCTTCGCAATATGTTTTTAGTTCGTTGCGCATCCAGTTATCCCATGGTAAACTAAAACCCATTTTTGATCTATTTACTATTTCGGCGGGTAATAAATCGCCCATTGCTTTTACTAATAATTGTTTGGGCGTATGCGGATATTTATTAAAATCGTTAATGCTTAATACATAATTTACTAAATGGTGGTCTAAGAAAGGTTCGCGTACCTCCAAACTATTTGCCATACTCATTTGGTCGGTATCCCTTAGTAGTGTAGGTTGTAGGTATGTACTTATTTCGACTAATGATATTTCGGTAAGTCGTTTGTTACTTTTTAATGATTGTAATTCGGGTAAAAATACGGTGCGGTCTATCATCATTTGTTTAAGCACCTCTTGCGAAAACAAACTACGTGTATGCCTATGAAATGTAGCTACATTAAATTTATCTTCGCTCATAAAATCTTTCAATTTTGATGTAGCTACACTCGGTTTTATTTTTTCTATAATTGTGCCAACACTCTTTAATAGTGGGGTAGGCAGCAACCATAAGTCTTTAAAACTTTGCATTTTTTGGTAACGTTTAAATACATCGTAGCCTGCAAATAATTCATCGCCTCCAATACCCGAAAGTGCTACCGTAACGCCAGCCTCCTTAGTAGCTTTACTTACTACGTAAGTGTTTGGGCCATCGCCACTTGGGCTATCCATGCTATTTATAGCGTGTGGCAAGTCATTTTTAAAATCGTTGGGAGTTAGTCGCAGTACAGTATGTTGAGTTTCGTATTTATCGGCAATTAGTTTTGCATAACGCTCTTCACTATATTTCTCATCGTTAAACACTACCGCAAACGTATTAATATTAGCCGTAGTAGCTTTGCGCATTAATGCCACAACAGCACTGCTATCAATACCTCCGCTAAGAAACGCACCTAAGGGCACATCGCTTATCATACGTTTTTGTACTGCTTTACTTAATAAGTCTAACACATTATTTTGTGTAGTTGTAGCATCGTCTTTGCAATCTATTTGCGCAGCGCTTACAGGGCTATAATATTTTTTCATTATAGCTTCGCCTTTGCCTAAGGTAATGCAGTGCGCAGCTTCTAAGCTATTAATATCTTGTATTAATGTGTTGGGGTCATATACCGTTCGGTACTGTGTATAAGTGGCTAATTGTGTGTAGTTTAGTTTTTTGGTACTGTATCCACTTGCAAGCAATGCACGTATTTCGCTCGCAAACACAAGCCCTTGCGATGTTTTTATGTAGTAGAGTGGTTTTACTCCAAATCTATCTCGGGCTATAAATGTAGTTTCGGTTTGCGTGTCGTATAGTGCAAATGCAAACATCCCCTCTAGTTTTTCCAACATGCTCTCGCCCCAGTATTGGTAGGCGTAAAGTAGTACTTCGGTATCGGTGTTAGAGTTAAATTGTAATGAGGGCACTTGGCTTTGTAGTTCTTTTTTTAGGGTTAAATAATTATATATCTCGCCATTAAAAACTATTGCAAATCTGCCATTGGCGCACAACATAGGCTGATGTCCTTGTGTGCTTATATCTATTATTGCTAATCTGCGTTGCCCTAAGCAAACACTATTATGTTGCCACACACCGCCATCATCTGGGCCACGGTGTAGCATTTTGTTGTTCATTTTAGTTACTGCATCAAGTGCTGTGTTACCTGTAATACCTATTGTTCCGCTTATTCCACACATTGGTTATTTTACATCATTAAAGTCAATTCCTTTCGATAAAAACAATTTTTCTAATGTGTTTTTTTGGTGGGTATCTACATACTTTTTTATATCATCGTCCCAAAGGGTATAAAACCATTTATTATCTAACCATTCCGCTTTAATCCACGGCATACCTTCATCATAAAACACCACAGGCGATACCAATACATCGTTTACATAATTTACATCAGCAAAGTGAACTACCAAATCATTATAACCATATATCCACTTGCCTTGGCGCATGTTTTTTACATACTCGCCTTTGCCTATTACTTCCCAATTGTATTTGTTTAAATCGGTTTCGGTAATGTTTTTATCATCATCAGTGGTAAGTACTACTTTCTTGTGCAAGGTGTCCATTTTAAGTTTTATCCACGTACCTGTTTTTTGTTTGGCTGCATTTGTTTTGTTAAACTCTTCGCCTTTAAATGTGGTGTAATCTTTATAAAATATAACATTCTTTTTTTGCGCATAAGTAGCGCTACATATAGCAATTGATGCGAAAATAGTAAGTAGTGTTTTCATAGCTTTTTTTATTTTAATGAGAAGAAAATTATTTTTTAAGACTACAGGGAGTAGCTCCTGCAGCCTTTGGTAAAGTAGTGTTTTTAATGGCATTATAACCACCATCAACCTCCTTAAAATTATGTATGCCACGTGCTTTAAGTATGCTTGCAGCTATCATACTACGGTAGCCTCCTGCGCAGTGTATGTAGTTGGTAGTGTTGTTATCTACCTGTGCAAACCAGTTGTTTATATCGCTCAATGTAAGGTGTTGTGAAGTAGCAATATGTTCGGTTGCATACTCGCCGTCCTTACGTACATCAAGTACTGGCGTGTTAGCGGTATATTCTTGTTCAAATTGTGTGGCACTAATTCTATTTACAGTATCAGTTTCTTTATTTGCATTTTTCCATGTGTCAAAACCATTTTCCAAATGTCCTAATACGTTATCAAAGCCTACTCGCGCAAGACGTGTAATACTTTCGTTGAGTTTATCGTGCGCAGTTACTAACACAATAGGTTGTGTAGTATCGTGTATAAGTGCGCCTACCCATGGAGCAAAATCGCCAGTAATACCAATATTTATAGCACGTGGTATATGCCCAAGTGCAAACTCAGCAGGCGTGCGGGTATCTAATACTATAGCATCTGTACTTTCTAATATTAGCGTTAAATTATCTGCGCTAAGTGCTGTATTTCCTCGGTTTATTACTGCATCTAAACTTTCGTAACCGTTTTTATTCATAGCTACATTTAATGGAAAATAAGCGGGCGGTGCTTGCAAACCATCAGTTACAGCTGCTATAAAGGCTTCTTTGTTGGGTTGATTTAATGCGTAGTTGGTTGCTTTTTGCTCGCCTAATATACCTACAGTTTCTTTACTCATATTCTTGCCACATGCGCTACCAGCGCCGTGTGCAGGATATACTATAACATCGTTGGCTAGTGGCATTATTTTATTCATAAGGCTATCATATAACGTTCCTGCTAATTGTTCTTGCGTAACCGTTGCCGATTTTTGGGCAAGGTCGGGGCGTCCTACATCGCCCAAAAATAGCGTGTCGCCAGTAAATATAGCGTGATCTTTTCCGTTTTCATCACGCAATAAATATACGGTACTTTCCATAGTATGCCCTGGTGTGTGCAATGCTTTTATGGTAATGTTACCTAGTTTAAATTCTTCGCCGTCTTGCGCTATAATAGCTTTAAAAGCTGGGTGTGCAGTAGGCCCAAATACAATTGGAGCTTCCGTTTTTTGCGATAAATCCAAATGTCCTGAAACAAAATCGGCATGAAAATGGGTTTCAAATATGTATTTTATTTTTACGCCATCAGCAGTAGCACGGTCTAGGTAAGGCTGCACTTCACGTAATGGATCTATTATTGCAGCTTCGCCATTGCTAGTTATGTAATATGCGCCTTGTGCTAAGCAACCTGTGTATATTTGTTCTATTGTCATTTTTAAATTATAGTGTGTTGTTTTTTACAAATTTAAACTTGTATTTTGATATATGCATCACTAATTTTAACTATTAAATTTAAAAAAATATTTTGTACTCTTGATTACTAAATAACCAATCTAACCATTCGTAATCACAATTTAATTAAAATATGAAAAAAGCAATAATAACAATAGTTCTACTCGTTTTTTCTAATGCTTTTATGACCTTTGCTTGGTACGGACATTTAAAATTTAAGCAAATGAATTGGTTTAATAATTTGGGTTTAGTAGGTATTATTTTGCTAAGTTGGAGTATTGCTTTGTTAGAATATTCGTTTCAAGTGCCCGCTAATCGTATAGGCTATGTTGATAATGGAGGCCCGTTTAATTTGTGGCAACTAAAAGTAATACAAGAGGTAATAACTTTGGTAATGTTTACTGCGTTTACCTTAGTTTTTTTCAAAAACGAAACCTTAAAAACCAATCATATTATAGGCTTTGGTTTTTTAATATTGGCGGTGTATTTTATTTTTAAAAAATAATTAGTTGCTATTAATTATTGCTATAGTATAGTTGGGCGTAGCGTGGTAGTAATATACATATTGTTGTGATGTAGCATAGCGTGTTTTTAAGGTAGCGAGTGAACTGTTTTTTAATGTCCCTGTGTATATAATTAGTGTTTTTTTAGCAGTACATTTAATAGGCAATTTAATCGCTTTTGAATTATCTAATCCTATATACACATTTTGCGCAAGCTCTTTATTTATAGGGTGTTGAGACATACATATTAGTTTACATTTTTGTTTAAATAAAGCACGTGTATATGTGGCATCACAATGTACGTTAAGCGTACTATCTTTATTTATTAACGAATTTATTATGTGCATAGCCGGTGTAACTTTACGTTCTATTTTTACTCCGTCATACCAAGTATATTCCTTTTGAAGCTGTTGCGCACGCGAAAAAAAACGAATAAAATCTACCGCAGATAGTAATAATAACACACTAATAACAACCACAAAAATACGTTGGTAATTAGTGTGCAACAACTGTAAAACAGCTATTCCTGCTATGTTTCCTACATAGTAATAATGCCTTGTTTCGTAAGATATAGCTTTGTTTTGTAAATAATAAAATGTAAAAATACTTGCCGTTATCGCATACACTAGTACTGCTAATAAATATACTTTGTGTTCCGTTCGTTTTTTTATAAAATAAAAACAAAGTAGTACCGACATAAACATAAACGGCAAAAACAACCAAGCTACATCTATACCTTTGGCATTTAGCTTTGGTGCAAAATGTTGTAGTACGTCGGCTATTTTAAAAAAATGAGTAACCATAGCACTCCACGGGTGCACAAAGTCGGCAAGCAAGGTGTTAGGCACATCGTTGGTCATAGTCATATCTATCACTGTTGATGGAGTTGCGCCTTTACTCAAATAAAATATATACACACAGGCTATGCTCGCAAGCATTGCTACATAAGGTTTCCAACGTTGCAGCTGTAGTAATTGTTGCACGGATAATGTAGTTTGAAAAAATAAATATGCACCAATAGCCATATACGTTATTACAAACGACGATTTTAAAAACACCCCTGCAACGCCCACCGCAAAGGCAATACACATATAGATATAACTAAAATTAAACTGTTTTATTAATACATAACATAACCACGGAGTAGCTGCCCACAACAGGGTTTCGCCACCAAAATATACCAAGTAATGCCAAAAGAAATTTCGGTTAAATACCAATACTATCAACACAAGGTGTAACACCACAGTATTAATGTTTAATAATTTCATTAGCTTATAATAGCCCACAACGCTAATAACGCCAGCTAAAACAATAGTTATAACCTGTGCTGCATTTATGTTTACACCCAATAATTTAATAAATAACCATGGCGCCATATATTGCCCTGGCGCCCACCAATTAAGGTAATGCTGGGCAGGTTGCATAGTTGCATTAATGTTATAATACTCAATAGTATTCCATGCACCGCCTTGCAACCAATGCGTCATAGCCTCAAAACCTACCAAAGGGTCGGCCCAAGTAACTACTCCATTTTGTATAGCCATATACGAATAGCACCCTAAAGCCAAAGCAATAAGTAGTACAGTATAGTTGTGTATGTGTTTCGTACTCATTAATCCCTTTTTATAAACTGCGCCAAAGCTACTTAAATACTACCTAATGCGTTAAACAAAATAATTTTGGTGTGTAACCTATTTTTAATACATTTGGTAGTGTATATTAACACCGTATAGAATTAAAAAAATAAAACTTTATTTAACTCATGAAAACACACATACACTTGTTTAGCATTCTTTTTACGTTACTTTTTTATTTTAACACGCAGGCGCAAACAGTGCCAATGTGGGAGCCAATAGGCTTAACTGTAACGGGTAATAATCAAATAGAAGGTATAGAGGCTTGGTATTCATTATCTAAATGCAAAGGTCAGGCTATGGTTTATTTAAAATTTGTAAACACAACAAATAGCTCCGCAACTATTGAATGGTTTGACGGAATATTTACAACAGAATTAAAGTGGGTAAAAAAAGAAAAGGCAGAAGATAAAAAAACATTAATTATTCCTGCTAATAGTGAAGTAAAAGCAGATTGTACTAACGCAACACAAATTAAAAACTGCACAATTTTCCTCAATAAAATACTTACCCCTACACAAAACGTTAAACGATACGGAGCGCTAAATTTTA
>JBEBIC010000284.1:0-3369 GCA_040080595.1 Bacteroidia bacterium
AAACCTTTGTAGCCATCGCCGTAATACAGCATGGCTTTGTAGTTGAGTTTTTGTAGTAATGGTTTGGTTTTATCGTAGAGCTCTTTTTGGCGTTCAATGCTAAATACTTTTGCGCCAAGTTCCAACAATACTGCAGTTTGGTAACCACTTCCTGTGCCTATTTCTAATATTTTTTCGCCACGTTTTATATTCAATAACATAGATTGAAACGCAACGGTATAAGGCGCAGATATGGTTTGTCCGCAACCTATTTGAAACGCTTTATTGTCGTAAGCGTGTTCCATAAAAGCAGAGTCGTTTACAAACAAATGGCGTTTTACACGTAGCATAGCATCAAGCACGGTTTCGTTGTTTATGCCTGCTTTGCGCAGTGTATCAATAAGATGTTTGCGTTTGCCTGTTAAAAAAGGAGCTTCCATTGTATGCATTGTAATTTTAAAGTACTTCTACAATGTGCTTGCATTGCAACGGAATATTATTTTTGGTAATATAACTTTGCAAGTGCATAAGGCAGGTATAATCGGCACTTATAATGTATTCGGCACCTGTGGCTAATACGCTTTCTACTTTTTGTTTTGCCATATCTACAGATAGGCTTTCGTATTTTAACGAAAATCCTCCGCCAAAACCACAGCATCCATCGGCATTAGCGGGCGTAAGTAATTGTAAAGCTTTTACGTTGCTCAATAGTTTCATGGGCTCGGCAGTTAGCTTACATTCGCGCTCAGCAGTACACGAGTTTAGGTACACGGCTTTGCCTGTAAACTCACTTTCAAAATTGGTGTATTTAAGTACGTTTACCACAAAATCAGTAAACTCGTACATATTGCGTTGCACTTGTTTGTATTCATTGTGCAATACACTGTTGTAAAATAGTTTTGAATAACTGTTTTTTACAGTATTGGCGCACACCCCCGACGGACATACAATATATCTATCGTTAGGAAACTCTCGTATTAATTTTTCGCCTACTTCCTTACATTCGTCCCAGTAACCACTTGTAAATGCAGGATTACCACAGCAGGTTTGCTCCGTATTGTAATTAACTACGCAACCTGCTTTCTCCAACAAGGCAACGGTTTTAAGCCCTATTTCGGGTTTTAATTGATCTATGTAACAGGGTATGAAAATATCTACTAACACGTTATTCTAAAATTATTATTTAAACTATAAAAAAATATCTGTACTACAATTAAGCTACTTCGCCTTTGCTTTTTAGCAAACTACCATTTAAGCGAAACAACAATGCTAAGCCTACCACAAAAAACACAATAAGCGACAATATAGGTGTGCGCATATTGCTTGATAACTGCGTAATAACGCCAAAGGTAACCATACCTAATACTATACTCATTTTTTCGGCAACATCATAAAAACTAAAATAACTACTATGTTCCTCTACATCGGGCAACATTTTGCTATACGTACTGCGCGATAAGGATTGTATGCCACCCATTACCAAACCAACTACTGCTGCCACAAAATAAAATGCAGTAACCGTATGTATAAACTGAAACGTAATAATGCAGATGAGCGCCCATATACACACCGCTACACGCAACATAAACAAGTTACCCTTTATCTTAGATACATAAGAAAACACGTAAGCACCTATTAATGCTACAAATTGTATAATAAGTATGGTGGTAATAAGTTGCGCACTTTCCATTCCTATTTCTTCGCTGGCAAAGTGTGTGGCTATGAGCATTACGGTTTGTACGCCCATACTATACACAAAAAATGCACTTAAAAACTTCAGTAATTCGTTTTGAGTTTTTATTTCGTGCCATACTTTTATTAGTTGCGAGTAACCTTGGCTTAGTTTTACACGTACTGCATTTTCTTTTTTGTTGTTAGGTAAATATTTAAACGGAATTAACGAAAACAAAAACCACCATACACCTACAGTTATAAACGCCATACGTGTAGCTTCTCTTTCTCCACTAAAACCAAATAGATAGAATTTTTTTATCATTATTAAATTTACAATTAATAAAAAAGCACTCCCTGCATAGCCCATAGCAAAGCCTTTGGCACTTAATCCGTCTTGCTCGGCAGGTGTGGCTATTTCGGGCAAATACGCATTGTAAAACACCAAACTACCCGAGTAGCCCATACATGCCGTAATGGCCAAGAATATGCCTAGAGTAACGTGTTGTGCATCAAAAAAATACATTGCCAAGCACGATGTAGCACCTATGTAGCAAAACAATTGCATATATTTTTTCTTATTACCACTACCATCTGCAAGCCCTGACAGTAGAGGCACTAAGAACACCGTAAGTAAATAAGCGGTAGCTATTGCAAAATCGTACAAAGCTGTATTTTTAAAATTGAAGCCTAAAAAATTTACGGTGTTGGATATAACTTCCTTTTTCTCGTTAGTAATTTCGGTTACAGACTTGTAATAAATAGGAAATATGGTAGCCGTTATTACTAGGTTATACACCGAGTTAGCTAAATCGTAAGTAGCCCAAGCATTTTTTACTTTGTTGGAACTTATAGGCGTGGTAGATGTATTCATTAATGAGATATTAGATGATAGATATAAGACTTTAGACAATCTTAATAAATTAATACTATGCAAATATAAAAAATACACCAGCCATTAATACACCTGTATATATAATTGTTCACAATACCATTGTTGATAGTGGTAGTGAACAATTTATATTTTAAAAAAACGTTTTGGAATTTACACTAAGCGCATGGTGGCTTTACTATTGAATAAGGTTGTGTTTATAGCTTTTCTATTTCTTGTTTTGTTAGCCCTGTTAGTTTAATAATATCCTCAACATTCAACCCCATTTGTTTTGCCGATTTTGCAATTTCAATACTTCGTTCAAGTTTTCCATCGTCAAAAGCGGTGTCAATAACACCTTTTAGGTCTCGGTATATTTTTAAGCTGTTTTCATAGTTGGCAAGTTCTAATTGACCAAATTTAGCAATTTCTGCTTTCTCAAATGCTTGGTTAAAAACTTCGTCCGCAATAATTACAGGTATAGATTGAAAGTCTTCCAAATATTTTATAAAATAAAGCCATTTGTCTAATCTAGTTTCAAGTTGAATTTCTGTTTTACTGAAATTGGGCATTTCAAGATAAATAAAAGTTAGCTTATCGTAAAATATTTTTCCATGTTGATTTTTCAGTTGTATTGTATGTACAACTTCATTTTTTTCGGACTCTGTTTTGTAATCATCAAAAGTAAAATCTAAAATCCCTATACAATAAACCGCTTTTAAATTGTAGTTCCATTCTCCTTTTTCGGCTTGTTCTCTAATTGGAAAAGTTGAATAATATATTGTTCGTTCCTTAAAATAGTTTTGTTTGGCTTTTTGTAATTCTACAATAAATTTTTCGCCTTTTTC
>JBEBIC010000285.1:0-3366 GCA_040080595.1 Bacteroidia bacterium
CTTTATAAAGAAACACAAATCCCATTTTTATTAATTAGATGTTAGATAACAGATTATAGATACCGTGTTATTTAAAAAAAATATATTTGGTATTATTTAGCTGCTGCAAAACGTTCGTTTACCTCAGCCCAGTTTATTACGTTAAAAAACGCTGCTATATAATCGGGGCGACGGTTTTGATAGTGTAAGTAGTAAGCGTGCTCCCATACGTCCAAACCTAATACTGGCGTGCCTTTTACGTCGGCTATGTCCATTAATGGATTGTCTTGATTAGGAGTAGAAGTAATGGCTAATTTGCCATCGTGCACTACTAACCATGCCCAGCCACTACCAAAACGTGTAGTTGCAGCTTTGGTAAAATCTTCTTTAAATTTTTCGTACGATCCAAATGTTGCTGTTATAGCTGTAGCTATTTCGCCAGTGGGAGCACCACCACCATTGGGAGTTATTACTTTCCAAAACAAGGAGTGGTTGTAATGCCCACCACCATTGTTGCGTACTGCTGGTGCATGTTTAGATATATGCGCACATATTTCTTCTATGCTTTGTTTTTCTAACTCAGTACCTGCTACTGCTGCATTTAGGTTAGTTACATACGCATTGTGATGTTTGCTGTGGTGTATCTCCATAGTTTTAGCATCAATGTGCGGTTCAAGTGCTGTGTACTCGTAGTTTAATTTTGGAAGTTCAAATGACATGATTTTTGTTTTTTTAATTGTTGTATAATGTATGTTGTAAGGCTTGATTGGGTGGTTACTGTGGTTGTTAGATGTATTATATATGCTTCGGCAATGCTCAGCAACCGAGGCTTGATTGGGTGGTTAATTACGCAGTGTAAATGTAGTTGTAATTTTTAAATTAACACCTCATCTTTTTTTCTTACCTTAAAATTTGATGCAAGGTAACATGGCTACGTTGCGTGGGCGAGTTGCACCAAAATAACCAGGTAGATTCGATGGAGTGTCTATTCCTGAAGATGCTGGTGTGTAAGCTCCCTTTGTTGTTGTTGCAGAATATACTGATGCGTCAAATGGATCAGCACCGTACAAAGCCTGATATGTTCCTGATGTAGCACTCATAGCTCCAACACTAGTCGCAACATCAAAATCTCCTGTAACTAAAGTACCACCTTGTTTTGTGCCAATTATTCTTGTTGGGTCAGCCCCACGACCGTTATCTATTCCACGTACAAACTCCCCACGCAAATCGGGTACATTAAATGTAGAGAGACCATCTCCTATACCATATACAGTGCCTATAGCGGCAAATAACTCAGCATATATACTACGGTTTACCGCTTGTCCGTTGCATTCTAAGTAACCATTAGGCGCTGTAGTATTAGCAAAATATCCTGTGCTACCTGCGGGTACACTTACACAATCCCACTTACCACCAAAGTATATGTATATGCCTTTAAGGTCAGTATCTATTACTTGTAAGCCGTCTATTGGGCTTACTATAGCCTTGCGTTGTACACTTGTCATACGTGGCATAGCAAAACCAGATGTGGTGCTTACTACATCTAAACGAGCGCTTGCTGCAGGCGCAGTGGTGTTAATGCCCACATTTACAGCATCAGCACCTGTACCACCTAATACAATAGCGTTGCTTGCGCTTACTTTGGCGTAAGATCCTATAGCTACCGCTTTGGTTAAATTATTAACAGTAGCATCAGCAGCATATCCTAAGTAAATATTTAAATCCCCTATTGTGTTAGTAAGTCCTGTTGAAGAGCCTATTGCAGTATTATAACCTCCTGTAGTATTGTTGCTCATAACTCCATTTCCTACAACTGTATTAAAACTTGCTGTACTTGAATTAACTAGCGCATTTACACCTATACCAACATTACTCGTTCCTGTAGTTACTGTTGGCATTGCGTTATTACCTATACCAATATTGTTAATAGATGTAGTAATAGATGCTAATGCCCTATAGCCCATGGCAGTATTTTGAGTACCTGTTGTATTAGCTGTTAATGCTTGATAACCTACTGCAGTATTGTTTTGATTAGTATTTGCTTGTAGTGCGGCATAACCCACTGCCGTGTTGTAACTATTTGTAGTGTTGGCGCTAAGTGCATTCCAGCCAATAGCGGTATTGGCTGTACCTGTAGTGTTAGCCGAAAGAGCAAATGTTCCATTAGCTACATTAAAATTACCCGTGGTATTAGCCTGAAGACTATAAGCACCTGTAGCTACATTATCATTACCTGTGGTATTGCCCATTAACGCTTGCAAGCCAATACCTGTATTTTGAGCACCTGTGGTGTTGCTCGTTAAAGCTGTTCTGCCTATAGCCGTATTAGAAAATCCTGTAGTATTATTAAAAAGGCTTTGATTACCTACCGCCACATTACTACCGCCGCTTGTGTTTTTATTTAATGCTTGATTACCTACCGCTACGTTACCTGCACCCGAACTAGCCGTATTAACTGTACCATACATTGCTTGATACCCCACTGAAACATTATTGTTAGCGGTATTATTGGCAGGTATTGGGTCGCCACCATATAGTGCCTCCATACCTATTGCAATATTAGGGTTAATAGATACATTCGTTATTCGGTATGCAGCGTACGAGCCTACCGCTACGTTTTTATGCCCTGTGGTAGTATTATACAAACTATAAAAACCAATAGCTACGTTGTCGTTTCCTGTAGTGTTACCATACATGCTACTTGCCCCCACTCCTGTGTTTTGATACCCTGATGTAGTACCATTAAGACTACTTGCACCTGTAGCAGTATTAAATTGACCTGTAGTATTAGTAAGTAAAGCCTGTTTACCCGTAGCAGTATTATAAGCTCCAGTAGTATTGTTTCTGAGACTAAACTGACCTATAGCTGTGCTTCCTGTTCCTGTGGTGTTATTAGTCATACTATTTACACCAACGGCAGTATTTTGTACACCTGTGCTTGTTAAATTAAATGCACTGACTCCAAATGCAGTATTATCAGGCCCGCCTGCTGTAAGCAAACCTGCGAGTACACCGCCTCGTTTAAACACCACGTCCACATTATCAGTAGTTCCTAAGAAGTTTATACCTGCTACTGTGCCTGCATTACCCAGTATATTCCATGCGCTTGCGGGTGCGGGTAGTGTGCTTGCGTTTATCCATGTGGGTGCTACTCCTGCGCCTGCACTGGCTAGTAGTTGCCCTGCTGTACCTGCACTTGCGTTGGGCATAAGGGCTTGTGTAAATTGTACGTTACCTACTACGTCTAACTCTTGCGCAGGTGTTGTTTTTCCTACACCTACTTTTACAGCATCTACGCCTGTACCGCCTAGTACCATACTATTACTTGCGCCAACTTTGGCGTTGTAACCTATGGCAGTAGATTTATTGAAATTGTTGGCAGTAGCG
>JBEBIC010000057.1:0-14246 GCA_040080595.1 Bacteroidia bacterium
AAGCAATACCTACTCCTAATATGTTTTTCATTTGAATACCTGGGTGAGTAGCTGTTTCGTAAGCTCCGTTTATTTTACCTTGCTTATAAAAAGTTTCTTTTACCATTATATCGTCATCATATATCATATTGGTTGAAAAACGTACGTTGATGTATTTGTTCACTTTCATATTAAACAAAACGTTCCAGTTAATATCTACACGAGATGGATTGTGCAAATAGTTGCTAAATAAGGATAAATCCGAGTCTAAGGTAATATTGTCCATTACTTTTAATCCTACTACTGATGCACGAGCCAAAGCACCTAATTCAAAACGAGAGTTTTTACCTTTTGCAGTCATTACACCGTTAGCATCGTAAGTAGCCGCAGTTACACCAAATGCACCAGCATCAGCCAAAAACTGGCGTTGTACAACTGTTACACGTGCAGATAATGGAGATAAGAACATACTAAATACTTTGTTTGGCTTATAGTCCATACCTATTGCTAACGTAA
The DNA here is from genome assembly GCA_040080595.1 of Bacteroidia bacterium. Taxonomy (GTDB): domain Bacteria; phylum Bacteroidota; class Bacteroidia; order UBA4408; family UBA4408; genus JACMRI01. The sequence goes on from JBEBIC010000057.1 coordinate 496, forward strand.
AATAACCTGGTGCTAATAATTGCGAAGTTAATACTTTACTTTCCTGGTCAATACCTGCATCAAATTGGGTACGTGCATTAAATAATACAGAGTAAAACCAGTTTTTTGATGATTTACGGCCATATTTAGAATTCAATTCCAAACGATCTTCTGCTTTAGTCCAATCGTTGATAGATTTGTCGCGTAAGTCGCCAGTTTTAATACTACCGTAAGCCACGTCCAACTTGTTATCCCAAGCATTTTCGCCTTTTGCGTAGTTAGCGTGATAGTTAAGTACACCTATTACAGCAACGTTATCTTTACCTCCCGCAACCCATTGGTGGTATTGGGTTAAGTTTCCTGTAAATGATAATCCTCCACCTTTAGTCCAAGCCGAGTCTAGTTCCAAAGCCATAGCCGAAGTAGATATACTGGCGGTTAAAGCTACAATTGAGTAAATTTTAGTCATTGTTTTAATTATTATTTAGAGTTGTTTTTTGTCAATTTAAAAAAAACTGCATAACGTTTTCAGGTGTTATGCAGTTTTGTATTTTATTGTATTAAAGTTAATAATCGTATTTGATTATTTTTTTAACAAATCGCGAATTTCGCCTAATAATACTTCTTCTTTTGAAGGTGCTGGAGGAGCTACTGGTGCAGCTACTTCTTTTTTCTTCGCTGCGTTCATTGCTTTCACAATCATAAATAAGAACATCGCAATAATTATAAATTTAATACTTGCTCCTATTGCTTTTCCATAAAATAATTGTGCATCGCCTACTTTTAAAGCTATTGCATCAAAATTAACACCACCAGTAACGATACCAATAATTGGCATTAATACGTTATCTACTACTGAACCAACTATAGCATTAAATGCACCACCTAAAACAGTTGCAATAGCTAAGTCAATTACGTTGCCTTTCATTGCAAAGTCCTTAAATTCTTGAATCATACTCATTTTTTAAAAATGTATTTAAAAGTTTATAAATTATTAATTGGTACAAATATGTTTTTTATTTTTAAAAAAAACAAATAGAAGAATTTGATATAATACGAAACGTTATATTTTTCCGATAAATTGCAATTATTTTGCTGGAGCGGCAGGTGCGCTTGGTGCTACTGGAGCTGCGGTTGTTGTTGTGGCTGCTTTTTCTTTTAATTCCGAATCAGCTTCTACAGTAGCTGTGCCATAAAACATACGAGAAACTACTACCAATACTACTAATACGCCTGCAAAACCCCAAGTAAGTTTTTCTAAAAACTCAGTAGTGCCTTTTACGCCCATTACCTGATTTGCCGAACTTCCAGCGGCTAATCCACCACCTTTTGAATTTTGAACTAATACTACTGCAATTAATAAAATTGCTACAATTACTGCTAATACGATAATGATGTGTGACATGTTGTTTTGTTTTTTTGAGTTTGTTAATTGTTGTTGTTTTTAATACTTAATGTTGTTGGTTAATAGGTACTCTTTTATGGTTAAAATTTGATTTGCGAAGTAAGCACTTTTTTCGGGATATTTTTCACTTAATTTATGTAATGATTTTATTGCCTTACGATACATACCTTGTTTGGCATAAATATTTACCAAAGTTTCTGATACTAGGTCGTCGTTTTCTACTACGCTTTCCTTGGCTTTTTCAGCAGGGCTGTACATTTTAGCCTTACCTGGCGTTATGCGAGGCTCGTCTATTATAAACTTTTCTATTAACGATTTTTTACGTTTTTTAAACTCGGCATTCTTTTCTGCAAATGTTTTTTCGGGTACTTCGGGCTGGTTTTTGGTTACAATTGGTGGTGCAACTTGTTGCGAATTGGTTTCTATAACCGAAGTTGTACCAATATTTAACCAATCAAAAAACGAAACAGTATCATTAATGTGTATGGCTTTGTAGCTTTTTTCGGGTGTTGTTTTTTCTATTTCAACTACAGGCGTTTCAATTACAATAGCAACTTCAATTATATCTTCGGTAGTAATAATTAACTCTTCCTCTACTGCAATAGTAGTGTTTTCAATACTTTCATCAATAACTACAACATTAGTTACTTCTACATTAGTAACAGTTGGTTCTATTATTAGAGTTTCTAGTTCAACTATTGGCACTACATTTTCGGCAATAGTAATAGGTTCAATATGTTGAGTAATAACAATACTTTCGGTGGTAGTGTTGGGCGTAATAGTAGTATCGTTTAACAGCACATCATCAACCAATTGTGCAAGTTGTGCATTGGCTTTAGTAGTGTTTAGTATAGCGTCGTCAGCATTTAAAATACTTTGTGCCAATGTGTGCATTGCACTATTATCAACAACTATAGCAGGTTCGGGCGTTTCTACTTTGGTTATTACGGGTGCAATATCATCAACTATAATTGCCACTTCATTAGCCACAGCTACCGTATTTACTACGGGTTGATGTATAAATGAGTACAGTACTTTTCTATCTGCAGTATATAAACTTGCTAGCTTTAATTGCTCATTAAAAGCAATGTTTTTCTCCGTATAATATTTCTTGGCAAGTACTATATGCCCTGCACCAAAATAGGGCGCACTATGCAGCAATAGCTCCAAATCTTTGGTAGCATAGGTGTTGTATAGTTGTGTGTAATGGTGTAATTGCATAGCTTATATATTACCAATTAGTTGCCGATTTGGCAAATATATCTTGTACCAATTGGTCGTTAATTTCCTTAATTAACTGGTCTTGTACGTCTAATAATGTTTTACCCGCAGCAAAATCGGCGTAGCGTGTAAACGATTGTTCAAAGTTTTGTTTTTCGTTGGTAACGTTGGTAAATTTCACAAACACGGTCATACGCAAACGGTTGGTACTGGTGGTTTGGTTGGCAGTAGGTGCTTGTGCTTCTACGGCATAATCTACAATATTACCCTCAAACGACAAGTCTCCACTTTTGGGTATTGATTTTAGGCTGGTTTGCGAAGTCATAATACTACGCAGGGCATCAGTAAATTTTTGGCTAACGGTAGGCGGAGCAAGACTTGCGTTGTTTACAAAAAACAGTACACTTACCGTTTTAGCATCAGGACTTATAGATGCTCCCGTCATAGAATAATTAACCTTGCACGCTGTGGTGCAGAGTAGGAGGGTGCTAAATATAATTAAACGGAGTGAGTTCATTGTGTTTTAAAGTAAGTGCAAACTTATAAATTAATCTCGTATTCGTTTATCTTACGGTACAATGTTCTTTCGCTTATGCCCAATTCTTTGGCAGCGCCTTTACGCTTGCTTTTGTGGCGTTCTAGGGCTTTTATTATCATTTCTTTTTCTTTGTCGTATAATGATAGAGATTCTTCCACCATAACTACAGGCGTATGATAGTGCTGGGTTTCGTTGCCGTAATCAGTAGGTTGTGCGTTTAATATTGGGGCATTAAAGTTGGTAGTACCATTATTTGTATTGCTAGGCGCATTGCTATGTAGTGTAAATGCACCCTCTTCAGCCTGTACTTCGGTGTATAATTTATTTATTTCGTTGCCGTGCGAGTTAATAAAATCGGGGCTTACGCCTTGTTGCATTAGTTTTACTACCAGTTTTTTGAGGTCGTTCATATCTCGTTTCATATCAAACAATAGCTTGTATAATATTTCACGGTCGGTTATTTCGTTGTCGGCTTTGGCTTGTGCGCCTGTAATAGGTAGGTTGCTGTTGTTATCGTCAGGAATATATAAACGCAGCGTAGAAGCATTAATTTCTCTACGTTCCTCAATAACCGATATTTGTTCGGCTATGTTTTTAAGCTGACGAATATTACCAGGGAAACGATAATTTTCTAACAATCCCACAGCATCGTCAAGCAATTTTACTACAGGCATACGGTATTTGGCGGCACAATCGGCAGCAAATTTTCTAAACAATAAATAAATATCGTGCTTACGCTCGCGCAATGCGGGTATAAATATAGGCACGGAGCTAAGACGATAAAACAAATCCTCTCTAAATTTGTTTTTAGCAATGGCATCAGTCATATTTACGTTAGTAGCAGCTACTACACGCACATTGGTTTTAAGTGCCTTTGATGCGCCAACCCTAATAAATTCGCCTGTTTCCAGCACACGCAATAAGCGAGCTTGGGTTTGTAGGGGCATTTCGGCTACCTCGTCCAAAAATATTGTACCTCCATCAGCCACTTCAAAATATCCCTTGCGGGCATCGTTAGCGCCTGTAAACGAACCTTTTTCGTGTCCAAATAATTCGGAATCAATAGTACCTTCGGGTATTGCACCACAGTTTACGGCTATAAAAGTACCGTGCTTGCGTGCGCTTAACTGGTGTATTATTTGCGAAAACACTTCTTTACCAGTACCATTTTCGCCTGTTATAAACACGCTTAAATCGGTAGGGGCAACTTGCTTGGCTATATCTATAGCCCGCTCCAATAGGGCAGATGAGCCTATAATACCAAAACGTTGTTTTATATCTTGTATGTTCATTGTTGAATTGTTTTGCTTATTTATAGCCCACGGTTGAAACCGTGGGTTATGTGTTTTTCCGTGTTTAATTTTACTGTAATTTACACCACTTCGCCCAGTAATGTTGCGGTGGTACATTCTTTTACACGCACGTTTACATAATCGCCTATTTTAATATCTCCTCGCTTAAATATTATGTTTTTGTTGTAGGTATTTCGTCCGTATAAATAATCTTCCGAACGTTTGGAAACGCCCTCTACCAATACTTCGTAGGTGTTGCCCACATCTTTCATATTGCGTTTAAGCGCATTTCCACGTTGCAGGGTTATTATTTCTTGCAAGCGACGTAGCTTTACATCTTCGGGTACATCATCGGCTAACTTGCGTTCGGCAAGCGTTCCAGGGCGTTCGCTATAGGTAAACATATAGGCATATTCGTAACCAACGGCATCAATAAGTTGTAATGTAGCTTTATGGTCCTCTTCTGTTTCAGTACAAAAACCACTAATAACATCAGTACTTACGGCGCAGTCGGGCATTATTTCGCGCATTTTATTAATGCGTTGCAAGTACCATTCGGCGGTATAACCACGGTTCATTAGTTCCAACATACGGCTACTGCCCGATTGTACAGGCAAATGCAAATACTTACAAATATTGTGGTATTTGGCCATAGTAAGCAATACCTCGTCGGTAATATCTTTGGGGTGGCTCGTACTAAAGCGCACACGTAGGGTAGGAGAGGTAAGTGCCACCATCTCTAATAATTGCGCAAAATTTACAGTGCTTTCGGGTGTTATCGTTCCATTTTTCAAACCTGCTATGGCATCTTTTTTTAGTCCGCCTCCAGCCCATAAGTAGCTATCTACATTTTGCCCTAGTAGGGTAACTTCTTTGTAGCCCTTGTTTAATAAATCTTTAACCTCATTTACAATAGTTTCGGGGTTGCGGCTACGCTCACGTCCACGTGTAAAGGGAACTACGCAAAACGCACACATATTATCGCAACCACGCATTATACTTACTAATGCCGTAACACCGTTGGTAATAAGGCGTACAGGTTCTATTTCTTCGTAGGTTTCTTCTTTAGAAAGTATTACGTTTATTGCTTTTTGTCCATCATCAACTTGGTTCATTAAGTTGGGTAAATCTCGGTAGGCATCAGGGCCTATTACCAAATCTACTACTTTTTGGTTTTCAATAAGTGTTTCTTTTAAGCGTTCGGCCATACAGCCCATAACACCTATTTTTAGATTTTTGTTTGTTTTTTTGTGCTTGTTGTACTCACGTAATCTAGTGTGTATGCGCTGTTCGGCATTATCTCGTATGGCGCAGGTGTTTACTAATATTAAGTCGGCATCTTCCATTTTATTGGTGGTAGCGTAGCCGTCTTTGTTCATTATAGCAGCTACTACTTCGCTATCGGCAAAGTTCATGGCACAACCATAACTTTCTATATACATTTTTTTTGTTGATGAATTAGTATCATCAAGCACTAAAGCCGTGCCTTGCATAGCTTCGGGTAGTGGAGTTTTATCGTGTAGGGGCATTCGTTTTTATTTTGTACAAATGTAATTGTTTTTAGTTGTAAACTGCCAATATGGCGGAGGATAGTTTTCTGCTTTGTAGAAATAGTACTAAAATACTATTGGTTATACTAATTTATTATTGTTTCTTTAAAAAAATAAATTAAATATAATCTAATCATGAAAAAACTACTACTAACAGTAAGTTGTGCTATAGCAGCATTAACTACAAATGCACAGGTTTCGTGCACAGGCGTTACACCTGTAATTACTACGTGTGTTAAATCTTTTTGTGCAACTCCAGCTTCGGTTAGACTCAAAAACGAAAGTTTTGGGGCATCGGCAAGCACTTACTATTATTATTTATTTGAAGGTAGCACTCGTATAAATACTATGGACTCGAGCTATACTATGGGGTATCCATCAGATAGCACTACACTACACACATTAAACACAACAGGTGCGCATACCTACACATTAATGGTAACTAATGGAATAACTTGTATGGATACAGTTACGGTTACCGTTATGGTACAAAATGTGCCTCCTATGGTAATAAATAAACCTACATTAATTAAAAAAGCATATTCAACAATAAAAACGTGGAATAATGTTAATGATAGCTGTATAGGTTCGGTAAAAATAAACACTGCGGCTATTACTGGTGGTGTGCCTGCTTACAAGTTTCATTGGTACAATGCTAGCAAAGTATTTATGTTTACTACTACATCAGATTCTATTACCAATTTGTGTAAAGGAATTTATTATTTTAAAGTAACAGATAGTAACACAAGTCCTTGTACTGGCTGCAGCGGAAGTGGTAGTAGTACGGTTACGGGCTTAGATACTAATTTTTATGATGTAGAAATAGGCTTTCCATTAACATGTTCTTCTAATATGATTCCATTTTCGACAGCGTGTACTGGACAAGTTGATTTATTCTTTAATTCTTCTGATGGCGTTGCTCCATACAATTTAGTAGCTTTAGATAATTCGTTTACTAATGGCGCTATGAATACCTATGTTTTTGGCAATTCGCCTAGTTTTGTTTTTTTATCTCCAATGGGTGCGGGTATGTTTAGCTATACTATAACTGATGCTAATGGAGAACAATGTTCGGCTATGTCTTTATATTACGATAATACTAATTACACACCGCTTACCACAGCACAAGTAACTTCTGCTACTAATTTTGTGTACACTGGTAGTACTGTTAGTTTTGACGTAACTATTTTACTTAATAATGGTAATTATCCTGCAGGGAATAATAACAATTTAACGCTATTATATGTTTCGGGAAATTATTCAGGTGGCTATGGTAACAATTCTCCTATTATAAATGGAATTTACACTAATAATATTACTATAGATACTACCCAATTTAATGGGTGTGTAAATTTATTTGTAATAAACAATTTATGTAATAATATTCAAGTTCCTGCTGGGCAAGTGTGTTTACCAACACCAACCTCATTAAACTTAATTAATAATAGCAGCGCAAGCGTAATAAGCCCCAACCCAAACAACGGTACATTTACCATAAGCACAACTACACAAGGTACGTACAGTATAGTAAACGAACTTGGGCAAGCAGTACGCACATTTACAACTACTAACAATACTACTACCGTAACAGGTTTAGCAAGCGGTATGTATGTGCTAATAGGTAATAATGGCAACAGCATTACACGTACTAAAATAGTGGTAACAGAGTAGGTTTAACAATACTAATTAACCAGTTAGCCCAATGTAATATTAAATTACATTGGGCTAACTGGTTTTAAATAACGTACATTTGCAATCTAAACATACTATTTTACCCAACTTCCTATGAACTACGCACCAATACTCGCTAATTTTAATATTACCCAACTTAATGCAATGCAACAAGCTAGCATGGAAGCAATACCTGCTAACAACGACGTAGTGTTAATATCGCCTACAGGAAGCGGTAAAACATTGGGTTTTTTGTTGCCCACGCTACAATTGTTAAATCCCGAACACACTGGCGTACAAGTAATAATACTAGTGCCAAGCCGTGAATTAGCCATACAAATAGAGCAAGTATTTAAAACTATGGGTACAGGCTTTAAAATAAATTGTTGCTACGGTGGGCACTCGGTGCGTATTGAAGAAAATAATTTGCAACACCCACCCGCAGTATTGGTAGGTACTTCAGGGCGTATTGTGCATCATTTAACTACAAAAGCATTATCGCTAAATACTACTGCTACATTAATATTAGACGAATTTGATAAATGCCTTGAGTTTGGTTTTAAGGACGAAATGGAGTTTATAGTAAAAGCCTGCAAAAAACTAAACAAACGTATATTAACATCGGCCACAGCATTAAAAGAAATACCGAAATTTGTAGGATTAACCAATAGTGTAGAGTTAGATTTTACCATAAAACAACCACAAACAGTAGCAACATTAGTAGTTAAACAAATACGTGTGGAAGGCGACGATAAGCTGGAAGCATTGTTATTGCTAATAGGTAAGATTGGTAATAAATCTATAATTGTGTTTTGCAACCACCGAGAAGCCGTAAGTAGAATAGCCGAACAGTTAAGGTTTCATAAAGTGGCACACGGTTTTTATCATGGTGGATTGGAGCAAATTGACCGAGAAAAAACACTTATAAAATTGCGCAATGGTAGCATAAACCTACTTATAACCACCGACTTGGCAGCGCGAGGTTTAGACATACCCGAAATAGAAGCTGTAATACACTACCAACTACCCGCTACCGAAGATGTAATGATACACCGAAACGGACGTACAGCACGAATGAATGCGAGTGGTACGGCTTATTTTTTATTAGATGCTGATGATTATTTACCAAAATATTTAACCACACCCCCCGAAACCGAAAAGCTTCCCTCAAAGTTTATTGCTCCTAAACCTACCGAATGGAAAACATTATACATAGGTGCAGGCAAAAAAGACAAAATAAACAAAATGGATATAGTAGGTATGTTGTGCCAAAAAGGACAATTGCAAAAAGATGAGTTAGGCAAAATAGAAGTGTTAGATAACTCTGCTTACGTAGCCGTAAAAGCTAACAAAATAGGAGGGATGCTACATCTTATTAGAGACGAAAAAATTAAAAATAGAAAAATTAAAATGGAAATTTCTTCGTAGTTTTTTTAGTTTAAAAAAATATTAAGTGCGTTAATTTCAGTTGAAATTAACGCACTTTGTTTATCCAAACACGCAGTAAGGCACTACAAATATTACATCTTGTTTGTATTTAGCAAATTGGAAATAAATTATAAAAGGCAATGCTATTATACACCCAATCAAGTTTTACAACATACATTATACATAAAACAACCAAAATACCACAGCCTAACTCACCGCTTTATTTGCCAATTGTCCGCAAGCAGCATCTATATCTTTACCACGGCTACGGCGCACATTTACAATTACACCTTTGCCCTCTAAATATCTACTAAAACGCTCTAAGCGAGCAGGTGTAGTTTGTTCAAATTCGGCATCGTCAATAGGGTTGTATTCTATAATGTTTACCTTGCAGGGTACGTGTTTCGTAAATTGGTACAACTCTTCGGCATCGTGTAAAGAGTCGTTAAAATCTTTAAACACAATAAACTCATAGGTAGGACGAGTTTCGGTTTTTTCGTAAAAATAAATTAACGCTTCGGCTAATGCTTCTAACGAATTAGTTTCGTTTATGGGCATAATCTTGTTGCGTTTTTCGTCGTTGGCTGCGTGTAATGATAATGCTAAGTTAAATTTAACACCATCGTCGCCCAGTTTTTTTATCATTTTGGCAACACCCGCAGTACTTACCGTAATACGTTGTGGGCTCATACCTAAGCCATCAGGCGAAGTTATTTTTTCTATCGATTTTAATACATTGGCGTAGTTAAGCAATGGTTCGCCCATGCCCATATACACTATGTTGGTAAGCGGTTGGTCGTAGTGGGTTTCGCACTGTTGTTTGATGATAGCTACTTGGTCGTATATTTCGTCAAAATCTATATTACGTAAGCGTTCCATACGTCCCGTTGCACAAAATTTACAAGTAAGGCTACACCCCACTTGCGACGATATACACGCCGTCATACGTGTGTTTGATGGTATTAGCACCCCTTCCACCACACTATTATCGTGCAGTTTAAAACCACTTTTTATGGTTCTATCCACACTTATTTGTTCAGTTGCTACGGCTACGGCTTTTATTTCGTAATGTAGTTTAAGCCACTCACGTAGGTCTTTGCTTAGGTTGGTCATGTCGTCAAACGAGCGTGCCGATTTTTGCCATAACCACTCATATACTTGCTTGGCTCTAAAGCCTTGTTGCCCTTGCGTGGTTAATTGTTCTTTTATATCAACTAATGATAAATGACGTATGTTAGTAAGTGTTGTTTGCATTGTGCAAATGTAGTTAATTTGATTATGAATATAAACGTTACTTTTGTATCACATTAATAAAATATTTTAAATGAAAAACAAGTACATAATTTTAGCACTTACTCTATTAGTAAGTACTGCACAAGCACAGCTTACAGGCTGGCAAACAGTAACCAATTTCGGGAGCAATCCAGGTGCGTTAAATATGTATTCGTATGCACCAAGTGCCCTGCCTGCTAATGCTCCGTTAGTAGTAGTAATGCACGGCTGCACGCAAACAGCCACACAAGTAGCCACGCAAACAGGCTGGAATACTATGGCTAATCGTCATGGCTTTTACACCGTATATCCTGAGCAAATAAGTGCTAACAATAGTAGCTTGTGTTTTAATTGGTTTGAACCTGGCGACCAAGCCAAAAATCAAGGGGAAGCACTATCTATAAAACAAATAATAGATTATATGCGCGTGCATTACAGCATTGATAGTACACGCATATTTGTAACAGGCTTATCGGCAGGAGCATGTATGACTAACGTAATGATGGCATGTTACCCACAATTAATAAATGCAGGAGCAGTTATGTCGGGAGCGGCGTATAAAGCGGCATCATCATCAACTACCGCTACAAGTGCATTGTACGGCTATGTAAGTAATACGCCTGTGCAATGGGGCAATTATGTACGCAACGAAAACCCTACATACACAGGTGCATACCCTAAGGTGGCGGTGTTTCAAGGTACTGGCGATTTTGTGGTAAACTACAACAACGCTACCGAAATAGTAAAACAATGGACTAACGTACACGCTACTGACCAAACGGCCGATGACACCGTAACCAGTTTTGCAGGAAACCCTTACGTTACAAAAAAAACATATACTAATGCCAGCAACAAATCGGTAGTAGAAACCTATATGATAAGCACCTTTACACATGCCATAGCCTTAGATACTGGCGCATGTTTTATGCAATGTGGCGCAACAGGTACGTATGCCTACGATATTAACTTTAACTCTACCTATTGGGCTGCTTACTTTTTTGATATTTTGAATTATGGCAACGCAATTACAGGTTTAACAAGCGTTACCACTAATCAAACTAATGTAACGTACAGCATTACACCACACGTGGGCAGTACTTATGTGTGGGAAACAGCACCTACGGCAGGTATAACCAATGGGCAAAATACCAACAGTAGTGTTACCGTTGATTTTGGTACACAAAGTGGCTACCTACAAGTAACCGAAACCGACGCTAACGGTTGTGTAATAGGCCCGCTTAAAATATGGGTAAATGTAAGTTCAACACCTACTACTATTTTACAACACGTTGCACCACAAGCCACTATGTATTATGCTAATGATAAACAAAGTATAAGCATAACTAACCTAGATTATAACCGTAATAATCAGTTATTGATAGCCACGATAGATGGTAAAATACTAATGCACCAACGCATTACCACCAACGAAATATACCTGCCCAACAACTTAACAGCGGGCGTGTATATTGTGCAACTACAACAGAACGATAAAATAAGTACTCAAAAAATAAGCGTAATAAAATAACACATGAAACTTGCATTAGTAGGCGCTACAGGACTTGTAGGGCAAAAAATGATAGAAGTATTGCAGGAATTTAATATTCCTATAACACAGTTTATACCCGTAGCAAGCGCACGTAGCGCAGGCACAAGCGTTATGTATAACAATGTACCCTATACGGTTATAACTGCCGAAGAAGCCGTGGCACTAAGCCCCGATGTTGCCTTATTTTCGGCAGGCGGAAGCGTATCGTTAGAATGGGCTCCAAAGTTTGCAGCCGTAGGTTGCACAGTAATAGACAACAGTAGCGCATGGCGCATGGATACTACCAAAAAACTAATAGTACCCGAGGTAAATGGTAACACACTTACCAGTACCGACAAAATAATAGCTAACCCCAATTGTAGTACCATACAATTGGTTATGGTATTAAAACCATTGCACGACAAATACAAAATAAAACGTGTGGTTATAAGTACCTACCAATCCGTTACTGGTACTGGTGTACAAGCCGTAGCACAACTTATGGACGAACGTGCAGGGCTTACCCCAAACAAAGTATATCCGCATACTATTGACTTAAATGTTTTGCCCCATATCGATGTATTTATGCCCAATGATTACACCAAAGAGGAAATGAAAATGGTAAACGAAACGCAAAAAATAATAGGCGACAGTTCCATAAAACTTACTGCTACAGCTGTTCGCATACCTGTAATGGGCGGACATAGCGAGAGTGTAAACATTGAATTTGAAAACAATTTTGATATTACCGAAATAAAACAACTCCTAAGTACTTGCCAAGGTGTAACCGTGCAAGACGATGTTGTCAATAACTTGTACCCAATGCCACTAACATCACACAACAAAAACGATGTGTTTGTAGGACGCATACGCCGAGATGAATCGCAAGCTAATACGCTAAATTGCTGGATAGTAGCTGATAACTTACGCAAAGGTGCGGCTACTAATGCAGTGCAAATAGTAGAATTATTACTGAGTAAAGGATTGGTAGGATAGTTTTTATTGTTTACATCTTGACGGATAAGGTTTACAAAAATTCATATATAATTGGAGCTTTTGTAAACTGAGTTTATTTGTGGTATTATTTGAGTTTTAGCTTGTTGATTATCGTTTTTTTCATACTTATGAATAATTAAAATTAGTTATATAATTAATATTATGTTAAATAAAATCTTTATTAGCCCCAATTTAATTTCAATTTAAAAGCGTAGCCAAAATTTCCTTGTCGTGTTCTAGTAACATTAATTCCTTAAAATTAAATGGAGCGTAGTGTATATTCTGTTGGGAGCATTTTTTGTGGTAAACATAGTTTACTACTACACCCAAAAGTGTCGTTTAAATTTTTATTATATTGCTTTACTCACAAATTCCAAATAATTACTTGGGTTAATAACAGTAACGGTACTACTTGGGTAAGCACCCATAAATGTTTTAGGGTTTTTGAGTTTAGCATTTTCGCTCCACTTAAATTCGTAAGCGTGTAGCTCCCCATCTTTATCTTCCACATAGTCTAACTCCTGCCCATCTTTGGTGCGCCAAAAATACGGTAGTGCATAGCTATCGTTGTAACTGTTAGCTTTTTTGCGTTCGGCAACTAAATAATTTTCCCACAGTGCGCCTATGTCTTGCCTACCCTCCAATAGTTTAAAATTGGCTATAATGGCATTGCGCACTCCGTTATCATAAAAATATATTTTTTTAGATGCTTTAAGTTCATTGCGTTGGTTACGGCTAAATGAATTTAACCTAAACACTACAAACGATTTTTCCAACAATTGTATATAGGTTTCTACCGTTTTGCTATCCAAGCCTATAAGATTACCTATTTCGTTATACGAGACCTCATTACCTATTTGGTAAGCCAATG
>JBEBIC010000286.1:0-3337 GCA_040080595.1 Bacteroidia bacterium
GTATATACTTAGCCGCTGTGAAAGGAATGTATGTAGCGCATCTTTTGTTAGACTAAAATAGATAACCTAATTTTTAATTCGTAATTGCGGCCTAACTCTTACTTGTTATTACAAATTCTGTTCTACGGTTACGTTGGCGTCCTTCCTCAGTATCGTTAGTGGTTATGGGTTTAGTAGCGCCAAAGCCTTTAAACTGTAAGCGCTCTTTGTTTATGCCCTTGCTTTCTATATAATCTTTTACACTAAAGGCTCTATCGGTGCTTAATGCTAGGTTAGCATCTGCTCCACCTTTGTTGTCGGTATGTCCTTGTATGGCTATATTTATAGGTTGATTTTCTTTTAAAAACTCAATCAGTTCATCTATTATCAAAAACGATTCATCAGTTAGTTGCGATGAATTTACTTTGTAATTAATGTTGTTTAACGCATACGTTTTACCTACTTTAATCTCTTCGGTTACTATGTCTTTTTTTACAGGCTTAGTACCTAGCACCGTGTCTTTAATGCTATACAAAGTTGATGTAGGCACAGCATCGGGTTGTTTTACGGTAAGTACTATATCTTCGTTGCGCTTTAGTGTTACAATAGCGGTGTACTCGCCTGTTTTTCTATCCACGTCTATTTTTTTAACTTCTTTTGTTTTGGTGTTTTTAAGTTCTACACTGCTTGTGCTCGATGGATTTCCTAATTCATCTTTTACCACACCTTTCATAAATAATACTTTTTCGGGCTTAGCATCTTCGGGCATTGCAAAGTTAAATACATCTATTCCGCCACGTCCTATGTTGGCTAGTTTACTACTTGCATAGTAGCCTTTGTGTCCATCAAGGCTTACAAAAAAACCATATTCGTCGCCCTCGCTGTTTATTGGGTAGCCTATGTTTTGTGGCTTAGCCCAATTGCCCTTATCGTCCATACGAGTATAAAATATATCAAAGCCACCTACCCCACGTTGCCCATCGCTACTAAAGTATAGTGTTTGGCTATCGCTGTGCAAAAACGGTGTTTTTTCTTTACCATCAGTATTAATAGTTTTACCCAAACTGGTAGCTCTACTCCACGAACCATCGGCTTGTTTCTTACTTTGAAATAAATCTATACTTCTACTATCTGCACGTGCCGTGGCAAATATTAATGTGCTACCATCGCTACTTATAGTAGGCTGGCTTTCCCAACCATCGTCAGTATTAACGTTAGGGCCTAAGTTTTTAATATTATCCCAAGCACCATCAACAAACTCTACGCTGTATATATCACAATTGTTGTAGCCCGCTCTTCCAGGGCGGCAAATAGTTATGTACATCTTTTTATTATCAGGGCTCAAACACGCACCTCCGTAAGCATCTGCGCCTTCGTTAAACGGGTCGGTAAACAAGGTTCCGTTATCAAAGTTGGCATCGGCATTAGCACGCTTACTATACATAAACAGTTCTTTTTCTTTATCGCTGGCATACACACTGTTTTTATCTACCACATCTATGGCACGTGTGTAAAGGCACTGCTCGTTATCGGGCGATAGTATGGCTAAGTATTCGTTTTTTTTACTACTTACTCCCTCTACCAATTGTGGATTAAATGCCACAGGATGATTTTTCATTTTATCGTTAAACTTTGCGTCGCTTAGCATACCTTCGGCTTCGTCATAATCATTGTTATTCTTAGCATTTTCGGGGCTTTTGGTAAATATTTTAAGCATCTCTATTGCCTCCGTCCAGTTTTCTTTTTCGTAGGCATACGTACCCAAATAAAAATAGGCGTAAGGGTTTAAGTCTTTACATAATTCTATTACCCGCTTAAAATTTTCTTCGCACGGTTTCCAATTTGTACCACGTACTTTATATACCTTGTATTGATTAGTAACTAACTCATTTACTGCTTCTGCCCATTCGGGCTCTAGGACTACAAGCTCTTTTAAAATAATGATACGTTCTTCTACCGTGTTTTTTTTATCACGACCTTTCTCCAACATTTTTAGTGCTTTTTTGTTGGTTGGGGTATAGTCGCAGGGCGTAAGTTTTTCGTCTTGCGCAAGTGCATTTAATGTAATAAGTACTGCTAAAAAGGTGGTAAGTAAACGCATAGTTATGTGGTTATAAATTGTTGTGTGCTAAGATATTAATTTTAGTGCTATAAAATACGTAGTGTGTTATACGATATTAAAAACGTTTAGCTACGTATGTTTATTGGTAGATGTAAATATTTTTTTTTCGGCATAAAATTGCTTTGGTTTAAACATAAATGCCTTTAGTTTAAACTAAGTACACTGTTGCGCAAACTAAGTGTATTGCCGTTTGTACTAAACACACTTCCGTTCGTGCAAATTATTTTTTGCACGAACAAAACACATTATCGTTTAAACTAAATGAACTGCTGTTTAAACTAAACAGATTGCTGTTTGTACTAAACACACTTCCGTTTGAACAAATTATTTTTTGTTCGAACAAAATACATCGCCGTTCAAACTAAATGAACTGCTGTTTAAACTAAATGCACTTCCGTTCCAACTAAACACATTACCGTTTAAACCAAATGTACTTCCGTTTGAGCAAATTATTTTTGGTTCAAACTAAACACATTGCGGTTTAAACTAAACTTACTGCCGTTCCAACTAAATACACCGCCGTTAGTACTAAACACATCGCCGTACCAACGGCTCATAAAATAGTGCTAACGCAATGTGTTTGAGTAGATTAATTAATAAGCACACAATAAACTAAAGGTATTGCAGTTATAACATAAGTACGCAAGGCGCGTGCAAGTAATTAACTTTTTAATACCTTAATGTTATGAACACGAAATCAAAAGCAGTAGTAGGTTTATCTAACCTAATGCCTGAGGGCAAAGTAATAAAAGCACAGTCGGTACTAGATACGATGAAACTAAGTGGTAATTTTGCCGATGCCAACATGCCTATAAAATATGCAGTGTTACAAACGTACATTACCAACTTACACAACAGCGTAATAACCGCCAGCACAGGTAGCGCAAGCGATGTAAGCGCTATGCACGAACACGAAAAAATACTCGTAATGGCATTTAACATGGTAAAAGCCCACGTAGAGTTTGTAAGTAACGTACATACCAATGCCGATACGTTTATACTCTCGTCGGGTATGGCATTAGGTGCTAAAACAGGTGCAGGAGCGGTAACCGACCTAACGCTTACCGCCACTACCAGTGGCACAGTAGTAATAAACGTACCTCGCAAGGCAGGCGAAAAAGCCTATTATTTTGAATATGCTTTAGACACCGCACCTACCGATTGGAAACCTGTGGGCTACACCACCATTACTAAATACACATTGAGTAACCAAACGCCTGCCACCAAACTTTGGAT
>JBEBIC010000287.1:0-3321 GCA_040080595.1 Bacteroidia bacterium
ACTGAATTTATTAAGCACTCATATAAAATAAACACCACCAGAAATGTCCACTTGAACTAAACGTATCTAAAAAAACACCAGAAATGTCTATTACACCGACTTTGTTTACTTCGACAAATCTGAGTATCAGTTTCCATCAGTTTACGGAATAAAAATATTTCTGGACGACACATTAATAAAAAGTGCAGTCATAGGCTCTATTGTTGGCGGAACAGCAATAAACAACACTTCGATAATAATTGAAAAGGACCGACTTTTAGTTTGCTGTTCGGACACTATTTTTTGCTTATCAATTCCCGACTTGACTTTGTTGTGGCGGACACAAGCTGACCAAGCGACTTGTTTTGAAATTTTTAAATACCAAGACAGCTACATTATTCACGGAGAACTTGAAATTTCACGACTTGACAAGGACGGAAAAATACTTTGGCAACAAAGCGGTGCAGACATCTTTACAACATTGAACGGCAAGGACAATTTTGTAATTACTGACAATTATATTTTAGCGACTGACTGGGAAAACAGAAAATATAAATTTGACTTCAATGGACAATCAATTTTATAAAACATCAACGCTGGACAACTTGACAATGGAAGGAAAAACTGGCTATAACATCGGTTTGGCAATATGGCGGCAGAAGTGCTTCTATGCCTACCTCAGCGTAGTTTGTAACGCCGTAATATCGTTTCTTTTTTAGCATAACACAAATATAAATTTTAAAACGATAGTAAAGCACGGCGTAAGTCCTGTGGACTTGTGATCGAGAATGTGTGTAAGCTAAACTACGCTTAGCAAACCGTATAACCAACCGACCCTTAATTACCTAAGACTACGCCTAGGTGGCGCTGTTACTTCGTTTGCACTTGGTTGCTGAGCCTGCAGAAGTACAGTACCAGCTTAACACTTGAAACAGCTACACTACTTTAGTAATGAGCTATGGAATACTTGCGGTAGAGGGGTATTAAACCATTATACAATTTAACAACCAAACAACACATAGCCCACGGTTTAAACCGTGGGCTATGTGTTGTTTGGTTACGAGTTTTTATTTATATAAAAACGTTTTGCTATAAGCTCTTCTAACGTTACTCGTTTGCCTTCGTACACTGCGGTTATCCAAGCATCGGTAATACCTCGTTGTATCATTTCTTGTCTAAATACTTCTGCCTCGGCTATGGTGTTGTATTCTTTAAGTGTAAAGCGTGTAATACCGTCGTCGCTATTGGTTATTTGGGCTTGTCCGTATATTTTTTGTACAGCATCGTACTTAAAATTTTGTGGGTGGCGGTATGCGCCTATTTGTACTTTGTATATTATTTTTTCGTTTTGTAGTGTTCCTACATCAGCCAAAAAATTAGTATAAATACTTTTGTTGTTTAACGATTTGCCAACGTATTTGGCTATTGTAGCTTCATCAAAGGTAGTAGTAAATTGTTTTTTATTTTTAAGATTTGTATCGTCTTCAGCAACAGTATTAAATTTTGATTTATCGGTAGCCAACTTTGCAAGTCTATTTTCTTCGTCTTCAGCATCTTGCATTTCTTTAATAGCACGTGCTGCTGGCGAGTTATTAATGTCGGTACTTGCGGTTAGCATTTTAAGTTCTATTACACGTTTTTCCATAAGATATTCAATGGTACTTGTGCTATCTACCTTGTTATTGGCTGCATCTGCCATATCTACATCTTTGAGTACATCTACGTATTGCGATAGTAACTTGGTATCTACATACTCGGTGTATGGTTCGTAGCCCTCGTAAGAGTAAGTAACTTTATAACGTACACCTGGCATTAAGGTAAACAAATATTTACCTGTGCTTGCGTTAGAATTTATATCGCCATATTTTTTGTTGTCGGAAATGTTTTCCAATTTAATAGTAGCGGCAACTGTTTTACCATTGGCAACTACAGTACCTTTTATCACTGCCAATATAGGACGCTTGCCCACTTGCCCCATATCTATACTGTATATGTCTTGCTGTCCTAAACCGCCAGCACGCCCGCTAGAGTAATAACCCGAAGTACCACTAGCATCTATTACAAAATAAATATCGTCGCCTGCGGTGTTAATGGGCATACCCAAATTTTCGGGTGTAGTAAATTCGTTATTAAACCAATTGGTTCTAAATATATCGTAACCGCCTATACTGTTGTGCCCCTCGCTACTAAAGTAAAGCGTAACACCATCAGGGTGTATGAAGGGTGCATCGTCATTTAATTCGGTATTAATGTCTTTACCTAAGTTTTGGGCTACACCCCAAGTACCATCTTCATTACGTGTGCTTTTGTATATATCTCTACCGCCAAATCCTCCTGGTCGTTCGCTTGCAAAGTACAAGGTTTGCATATCGCTGGTAATAGATGCACTTCCCTCCCACGCTTTGGTATTTATGTTATCATCAAGTGCTACAGGCACTCCCCAAGTTTCGCCATTAATTTTTGTGGTGTAAATATCACCTCCATTTTTGGCAGTACTTTTAAACAAAAACAATACATCTCCATTAAATGATATTCCTATGCAAGCATCGTGTCCTAAGGAGTTTATATCATCGCCCAATGGTTCAGGGCTATCAAACTGTGTACCTAATTTATTACATTGAAACACATCTTCGTAATAGTTCCCACTCTCATCAGGTTTAAAACTTTCGTTTTGTAAGCCTCCTTTACTACGTGGTCCACGGTAGGTAAATAGCATTAAACTTTCGTCGGTAGTAATTACGGGTACGTACTCCGATGCTGCCGAATTAACTGTAGGACCTAGGTTTTTAATGGTAGTAACCACAGGCGCAAGTGCCATAGCTTGTGCGTTTTGGCATTGTTGTATAAGTAGTTTTACTTCTTTTTGAGTAAGGACATCAATATCACTATTTAGGTATTTGGTATAAAATTTTATAGCGTCGTCTTCTCGTGCATTCATGTGGTAAGCACGTGCCATAAAATAATTAATATGCTCCATACTACTATCTCGCTTATAAGCACGTTCCATGTAAGTTATGGCTTTAGATACATTAAAGCCTTCGTACATCATACATACAGCCGTGCGATAAGCAAACAATGGCTGTAGCAAATTAGCGTCAGACAGTTCGGCAAACACTTGTGTAGCTTTTAAATAATTGGCTTGCTCAAAAAAATCTTCGCCTTGGGCAAACTTCTTTTCGTCGGCTTTATCTATTTTGTATTTTTTAATAAATGTTTTGGGGCGTGCTTGTCCAAAGGTATTTGCGCATAGCATAAATACTCCTATTAGGCTAAGTAAGGTATGTTTAATTAATTTTATCATAGTATTAACAAAAATGATTTATTAATATCTTACTATATAAC
>JBEBIC010000288.1:0-3319 GCA_040080595.1 Bacteroidia bacterium
TAATAAAAAAACTTTGTGGCTTAATGGTATTTTGTATATTTTATAAATTATTATTCTAAATACATAAACTCATTACAATACCTACATTATTAAACAACAAACTCATGAAAAAAATACTACTATTTGCAGTTACGGCATTTTCATTATCAACGCAAGCACAAACAACTCAATCGGTTGCAGCTACAGGCGATACAATAGCCAACTTAATCTTCCCTGGTTTTAAACAACCTACCAAACCCACTACTTACGCTACTTACACAGGCATAGATAGCTTAGTAAAAGTTACCGTAAAGTACAAAACTAAACAACTAACAGGTAATACTAATGCTGATACTATTATTACTGTAGTAAAAGATAGCGTTAAAATAGCTAACTCTAAAAAAATTCGTTATTTCTATCAAAGTTTTAACCCTGCACAAAACCAATATGCTATAAACTTAGGTATAGGAAGTTCGTTCGGAACATTTGCAAACACGGCTGATAACAATAATACAGTAATGGCAGCTTCGTCTAACTATCCTCCAGGTGTGGCTAACACTACTGCTGACAATTGGGTATTAATAGGCCCTATAACTGTGCCTGCAAAAGCAATGACGTGCAAGTTTGCTTATGGTTTTATAAACGATGTAAAACGCGATGGTTTTGAAATACGTACCATAGAGGCCAGCAAACTAGACGCATCTCCTAACTACGCTTTTATTCCAAATAACGGTAATTATGGCGCATACGATTCTTTACAATTGGTAAATTTTTCAACCAATAATCCTTACTTAGACAGTACACAATTTTTTAATACCATGTACAATACATTTAAGCAATCTACATTAATGGCTGCACCAGTTGTACAATCGTATAGTGATAATGATGTTGCTTTAAAAGCACCAGGTACTACAGCTTATCCAGCATACACATTTACTTTTGACAAAGCTAAAATGTTTACAAAAGCTATAAATATGACTGCATACCGTGGCTTAGATGTATATGTAGCTATACACCACAATGCTACACAACAAGACTTAGTATTCTTTGACGATATATTGTTTAGAGAGGCTAACTTAGCTGCTCCAATAGGCTTAAATTCATTAGCGGTTAATGATAATGTTATTGTATATCCTAACCCTGCTAATGATGTGCTAAACATAATAGGTGCAGATAACGGGCAAATAACCCTTACCAATATGTTAGGCGAAGTAGTAAAAACTGTGGCAAACACAACTACAATAAACATTGCGGATATAACTGCGGGTATGTATATTGTAACTATTGTTAAAAACAACGAAACTGTTACTAAAAAAATAATTAAAAACTAAACAATAACAATAATTAAAACCAAAAACAACTAAAAAAAAGAAATGAAAAAAATTTACTTAACAGCAAGCGTAGCCTTAATTGGTATGATTGCAAATGCACAAACAACACTTAAAATAGCTAATCCTGCTAAAAATAAAGTAGCAAGAACTGAACGTGTTGCTAACCCAAATTCAGTACAAGCAGTAACTAGTACTATAGTGTGTAACACACAATACGTAGCAGGTACGACTATGGATTTAAACTTTACTTATACTACTACTAATACAGACCAAGAGTATGTAGATTCGTTAGCAATTACTTTTCCTGCAGGCATTACACCAACAGGTTTAGGAGCTACATCAAACCCTTTTCCAAATACTGAAGATAATGGAGGAGGATTAGAGGCATTAAACGGTGTAACTGGACAAACAATTACTTGGGGTTCAGATACAGCTACAGATCAATACGGAGGGATATTTTCGGCAGCGGGTATTACATTTACAGTTAATGTAACGGTAGATCCTACTGCTACAGCTAACTTAACAGCTAACTACTTTATGTCGGGAGATGGCTTTGGTGCTACACCAGCTAATGGAAGTGGTTCTTTTGTTATATATCCAGTAGGTGCTGCACTTAAAAACTTACAAACAGTTTTTGTTCAGCCATTAAACTTAACAGCATTAAATGTATGTAACTACGGTATGGATACATTAATAGCTAAAATTAAAAATATTGGTAACGTTGCAGATAGCAGTACTTCGGTAATGTTTAGTGTAAATGGTACTGTAATAGGCACAACCGTATTACCTACACCATTAGCAGCAGGCGATTCTACATTTGTACCTTGTTTAGTTCCTTTTAACTTTGCTCCATCAAACACTTACGTGTTAAAAGCATGGACTTCGGTTTCAGGCGATATTGACGCAACTAATGATACTGCAACTTTAGCATTTACTAACTCTATTTCTACCGCATTAAGCACTACAGCTTATACTAACGGTATAGAATCGGCTTATGATTATGCAAGTTTAACTAGAGCGTTTGTATCGGGGGCTGGATTTGTTTTTGGTCCATCTACAGCTACAAAACATACTGGATTACAAGCCTTATTTTATACTGTTGCAGCTAACACAGCTCCACTTGGTGTAAACGAAGCAATGGTAATATTACCTTGTATGGATGTAACACTTGGCGAAACTTACCGTATATCTTACTGGAAAAGAAGCAACACAACTGGTCAATCGGCTATACTTACAGGTTTAACTAACGATGTAGCAGGTATGAGTACTGTAGTAAAAGCTTACGCAGCAATAACTCCAACTAGTGTTTGGATTAAAGACTCGGCAGACTTTACTGCTACAGCTACTGAAACTCGTTATTTTGCAATAGGTGGTAAAGGTACTACAACTGCTACAGTAGGTATTAACGTACGTTTAGACGACATCAATATAGTAAACATAGCATCATTAGTAGGTGTTAAAAATGTAGCTACTGCTACAAGCGGTTTATATCCTAACCCTGCTACTAACACTGTAACTTTAACTAACGTAACTGTTGGCGAAGTTGTAAATGTTTACAATGTATTAGGTTCGGTAGTTTTAACTGAAAAAGTAAGCGCTACTACACACGCTATGAACATAGCTACATTAGCTAATGGTAACTACATAGTACGTGTTGGTAACACAACTCCAGTACGTTTAACTGTTGCTAAATAAGTTTAAGCAATACCAAAACATATTATTTTAAAAGCGGAGTGGATTTATTTCCACTCCGCTTTTTTTTTATGTATTTATACAATTATTGAAGTTGGCAATAAGCTAATATAATATTTTAGTCCAATACGTTTCCTATTTGCTACTCCTGTAAAGGTGATGAGTTGAGTTTATGGAGCATATATACGACTAAGTATTCCGTAAACTCAGCCACTGTAACGTGAATCAATTTAATGGGGGTAATAGACATTTCTGGTGCTAGAAATCTCTGTGTCGCTTAATATACTTAGCTTTGAAGAAATCAAAGACTATGAATA
>JBEBIC010000058.1:0-14122 GCA_040080595.1 Bacteroidia bacterium
CAAATAAGGAACAATGGCTACTATTTTGGATAGCGTAGCCGTATAATTTTTAACCAATTACACATTTTTCGCTAAAAAAACAAGCTGTTTGCCAAATATTTAGCCACGATACTTATAGTTTTACAAACCATTAAATGCAACACTAAAAACAAACTGTACTACTATTAATTGTAGTTTTGTAGCACTTAAATTTTAGCTTAAAAACAAATAATAATAAAAGGGTGTACGCAATTATAGATATTGAAACCTGTGGAGGTAAATACATTAGCGGTAGTGGAAAAATTACCGAAATATGTATAGTTATACATAACGGTACGCAAGTAATAAATAAATTTACAAGTCTTGTAAATCCTGAGTGTTATATAAGCGGTTACTATACGCAAATAACGGGTATTACCAACGCTATGGTTGCTGATGCACCTAAGTTTTACGAAATATCAAAACAAATAGTAGAACTTACTACCAACTGTGTATTTGTGGCACATAACGTTAGTTTTGATTATAATTTTATAAAAAATGAATTTTCAGCCTTGGGTTACAATTATAATAGAGAACAACTATGCACCGTAAAATTAAGCCGAAAATTATTGCCTGGGTTTAGCTCGTACAGTTTAGGTGTGTTGTGCGATGAACTAGGAATAGCCAATAATGCACGCCATAGAGCCGAAGGCGATGCTTTGGCAACAGCGCAACTGTTTGATATTTTGCTTAGTGCTAAAAATAATAATAGTGAATATGCTCACTTGCCATTAACTGAAATATATACAGGCATTAAAAAACTTCGCCCGCTAATTTTGGAACAAACGCCTCCATTGTGCGGCGTGTATTATTTTATGAATGAAAACGATGAGGTTATTTATGTAGGCAAAAGTATAAATATGTATCAACGTGCGGTTAGTCATTTTGCGAGCAAAGAAGCTAAAACAAAATTGATGATAAATGAATTGCATACTGTAAAACATACAGTTACAGGCTCGGAGGCTGTTGCTTTGTTGCTAGAGTCTAACGAAATAAAAGCCCTACAACCTAAGTACAATAGGCTTCGCAAAACAGAGTGTTTTACACATAGCATTAATTACCAAACCAACACTGAGGGCATTATTACACTAAGTATAACCACTATTGATAAAGCTACTAACAGCCTTGGAGCGTTTGCTAATGCGGTAAAAGCTAAAAACCACTTGGAATTATTGTTAGATGAATACAACCTATGCCAAACCTATTGCGCTAGTACCAATGGTGTGAGTATGTGTTTTAATCATCAAATAAAAAAATGTAATGGTATATGTGTAGGCGAAGAATTAGCAGAAGAGTATAACGTACGTGTGCAAAAAATAATTGATAAAAATTCGTTTAACCCCAAGCATTTTTTTGTAATAGATACGGGGCGAAACCCCAACGAAAACGCTTTAATAATGGTGCTTAACGGTAAGTATTATGGTTTTGGATATGTAGATAAAGAGGAGCAAATAACTAACCGAGAACAGCTTATGGAATATATAAGCAACACCACTTATTTTGATGATGCTAACCATTTATTGCGTAGTTGGATAACGGAAAATAAAATTAAAATTAACGTGTGTTAAGCGTTTTTATAAAACAAACACATTACGTTATATGTGTTTTGCAAGTTGCTTATTTGAAAACTTAATTTGCGTTATAACACCAATAAAACAGTACACATATACACACACATTATTAGTTTACTAATAATGTGTGTGTAATAACCTATTCAAAAAAAATAATTTTGTGGCATTAGTTTATTTAGTATTTTAGATATACAAAATTTAAAATAAAACACAATGAAACAACTATACACATTGGTAGCTACATTGCTATGTAGCGCTACGTTTGCACAAATACCAGCAGGTTATTATAATACGGCGCAAGGCCTAACATTACAGCCTTTACGTACAGCTTTGCACAATATTATTACAGGACATAGCGTTAAAAGTTATGCCTCGTTATATACACACTTTGCAGTTACTGATAAAATTACAATAGGCGGTGCCGTTAAAGTGTGGGATATTTATTCGTACAATCCAGTAAACCCTGCGGCTACAGCATATTATTACAGCTATGGTTCGGGTACATGCGGTAACTATGCGGTAGAGGGCGATTGCTACAACCGTGAGCATAGTTGGCCACAAAGCTGGTTTAACAGTACTTCGGGTCCTCAAACCGATATGTTTCACTTGTATCCAACTGATGGTAAAGTAAATGGTTTGCGAAGTAACTATCCGTTTGGTAACGTTACTACCGCAACAGACACCACCACCAACGGTAGCAGATTGGGTACAGGTACTAACAATGCGGGTTACGCAAGCATCGTGTTTGAACCTGTTGATGAATATAAAGGCGACTTAGCTCGTGGTTATTTTTATATGACTACTCGCTATTATACTGAAGATGCTTCGTGGGCAAATAGCGGCGCTACCACCAAATGCGAAATAAATCCTTGGCAACTTTCGGTACTAATGGATTGGCATCATCAAGACCCTGTAAGTACCAAAGAAATTAATCGTAACAATGCTATATATGGCATTCAAAACAATCGCAATCCGTTTATAGACCACCCTGAGTGGGCAGATAGTATTTGGCCTAATGCAATAATTGTAACTAGTGTAGCTAACGCTATGCAACAAGCCACAAAGGTTACAGCGTTTCCTAACCCAACTACTGATGTAGTAACACTTCAAAACATTGCCAACAACAGTAGTTTAGCACTATACAACGCCCAAGGCAAATTAATATATACGGAGCAAACACTTGCTAACGCAAGTACTACACTTAACCTAGCTAACTACCCCAAAGGCTTGTATATGCTACGTGTAAGCACTGCTACTACTAATCAAACAGTCCCTATTATAAAACAGTAAACAAAATATACAGACTATAGCCTCCTACTTGTTTTTTTTTAAAGTGTAGGTTATATTATAACTCTTGGTTTACCAGTTTTTTGCAGTATTGTTTTATCTCATCTCTTACATTGGCAAAGGCTTGGGCTACTTCAGTGGCTGTACCTATTGCTTTTGCTGGGTCGGGGAAGTTATAATGTAGTTTTTTTGCCTTAGATGGAAAGTAAGGGCAGTGCTCGTGTGCATTGTCGCACACGGTTATTACGTAATCAAAATTAATGTGTAGGAACTCGTTTACATTATTGGAGGTATGTGCCGATATATCAATACCATCAGCAGCCATGGTGGCAATAGCTTTGGGGTTTACTCCATGGGTTTCGATACCTGCGCTATATACAGCAGCTTTATTACCTGCGTAATAACGTAAATATCCCTCAGCTATTTGGCTACGGCAACTATTGCCAGTGCATAATACTAGAATGTTTTTCATACCAATAACGATGATAAATTTATAATAGTGAAGCGTGCATTAAATCCAAAAATGATGTTTAACGCTGTAATACCAATTGTTATAACACTTGGCTTGGCAAACTCAAGTAATAATTGTTTCATTAATCGCAAGTTGTGCCTACAGTACAACATTCTGTTTTAGTAGTATCCATAGGTAACACATTAACGCTTTCCATTGTTGTACCACATAATTTTTGTGCATTATTAACATTGTATTTTTGAATTTCAAAATAAGTAAAGAAAAATACACTTGCTGACAACCCAACCCAAAAAATAAATTTAGCCCATTTTTCACTTTTATTATTTGGTGTTTCACAATTACAATCGGTTGAGCAATTAGAAAACTTAGGTAATACGTACAACGAATAATAAGACACCGTGAATGATACAGCACTAAGCGCAATTAATAGTGGAATAAAAGCATTAAACAAAGGCGAATTAGCAAATGTTGCTGAGGAAATCCCAAATAGCGATGTAACAGGACTTGCGCACACGCCAACGCATGCACCACTTTTACAACACGCAAAAAGCAAAGGTGTTGCAGAACTTATACTCCCTATAAAACTTGTCCAAAGAGATTTTAATTTATTCATTTTTTCAATTCACATAAAACGCTTAACAGCAGCCTCCGCCTGGTGTACAGCAGTTACTTTCTTTTATTGCTTGGGTTAATTGTATAACCTCTTTAGCCAAAGGAATGCCACATTTTTCTTTTGCCAAACAGTCTGTTTGTGTGGCTACTAATACAAACTTACCGTCTTCAAATTTTAAGTTGTATTTACCTACCGTTTCTATTTCGTATTCTACCTCTACAGTTAAATCTTCATCGCCCAATAGCTTGCTCGAAAGGTCTATAATGTTAAGTAATTTTGCAGGAGCTAAACGATGATAAAAATCGGCAGCAAGCCACAACTGAATGGTAGCGGTCTTATTAGTATGTGCATCGCCCCCACAATCAATAAAACTTTTGGTAGTAAGTCCTATTTCGGTAACATGGAAATGTGCAGGAACAGCCTTGCCGTTAGCTTGTACAAATGTTATGTTTTCTACTGTTGTTAAATGTTGTTTTAGTTCGGATAGTTTCATGGTTAATTAGTTTTAAAGGTTAGCAACATGTTGTTTTTTGGTTAATTAATTTAGCTGATAATGAAGTAAAATAATCAGTAAGTTTTTGAACGGTTTTATCATCAATACAATAACATACCGACGTACCTTCTATTGTTCCTTTTATTAATCCTACATTTTTTAATTCTTTTAAATGCTGAGATATGGTAGGTTGTGCCAATGAAAGTTCATTAACAATATCGCCACATACACAGGTTTTTCTTTTTATCAAATACTCAATAATAGCAACCCTTGCAGGGTGCCCTACTGCTTTTGCCAGATTAGCAATCCCATTTTGTTTTGCGGTGAAGTTTTCTGTTTTACTTATTCCCATTTTTATCAATTGTTATATTGCAATATTACGATTAATAACAATACAAAAACAAAAACATATTTTTTTAATTAATTACTGATGATTTTTTAATTGGAATTTGCGCAATGTAGGTACTACAATGGCTATAACAATAGTTACTACTATAGTAACGGAACCGCCAAAAACAATGGCGGGCACTAAACCTATGGCACGTGCCACAGCACCACATTCGTACGCACCAATCTCGTTACTTGAGCCTATAAATATGCTATTAATGGCAGATACCCTACCTCGCATGGCATCGGGGGTCATTAGTTGCATTATAGCATGGCGTATAACTACGCTTACATTATCGGCCATACCTGCTACAAACAATACTACAAACGTGGCAAAATACGTAGTGCTTAACCCCATTAAAATATTAAGCACGCCAAAGCACGCCATACATATTAATAATTTGTTGCCTGTATTGTGCAATGGTGTGTATTTGGCTAATACCAACGATGTGAGCAGTGCGCCTATAGTTGGTGCCATGCGCAAGTATCCATAATATTCGGGCGCAAGGTGTAGTACTTTATCACTAAATACTGGGAGTAAAGCTATGGCATCGCCAAACAGTACACCTAGCATATCTAAACTCATTGCGCCCAATATTATTTTGTTGCTGAGTACAAATTTTACTCCCTGCGCAATACTTGTAAATATAGCTTCGCGCCCATCAGCTTTAATTTGTTCGGTGGTTTTTATATAGCCTATTAATACTAAACCTATTAAAAAACAAGCACAATTTAATTGATACGATATTGACGCGCCAGTAGTACCATATAAATATGCGCCTATGGCAGGCCCCGCTATACCGCCTATATACCAAGAGGTTGCGCTCCATGTGGCTGCTTTGGTAATATGTTCACGTACTACTATTTGCGATAATAATGGCGGTACTGCTGCTGCGGTAAATGCCCGCAAAATACCTAAGAAAAATGTAACCGTATATAATACCGCCTTGCCTTGTAGGTGAGGTATTGCTATTAAATGATTAGCATTAGCATACAAAAAAAGCGAGGCTAAAAAAAAGCCAAATATACACAGCATCCATATTGTTTTGCGGTTATACAAGTCAGAAACATAACCGCTTACTAATGATAGTACCATAAATGGCGCCGCTTCAAACAAGCCCAGTAAGCCCAATGCGTAAGCACTTCGGTCGTATTCGTAATAGAGTTGTAAGCCCACAATAGTCATTTGGATATGTAGCGCAAGCATTATAAATAAGCGAGCGCCAATATAATAGCGAAATGAAATATTGTATTTAAGTGGCACTGTTGTATGTAATTAATTACTCTCGGGTATTCGTAACTTTTTGGCTTAAACGTGGGTTAGGTTTTAAAAAATCGGCTGTCCATTCTTTGCTTAACGCACGGTTTTTGGCTATGTCCACGGCTGTGTATAATGCTTGGCGCATGCTATTTTCGTTGGCTACAAACTTACTTGCAATGTCGTAAGCCGTACCATGGTCGGGCGATGTACGTACTACTGGCAAGCCTGCCGTAAAGTTTACTCCGTCATCAAAACACAATTGTTTAAACGGTATTAAACCTTGGTCGTGATACATTGCTACTGTACAATCAAACTTAGTATATGTACTGTTAGCCCAGTAACCATCGGCACTGTATGGCCCAAGGCATATTATACCTTTTTCTTTAAGTATATTTATTGCAGGTATTATTACGTCTAATTCTTCTTTGCCCAACAAGCCATTATCTCCTGCATGCGGGTTAAGCCCCAATAGCGCAATAATAGGACGTGGTATTAAAAAATCTTTTTTCAACGATTCGTTTATCACTGTTACTTTGGCAACAATCTTTTCTATAGAAATATTTTTACTTACTTCAGCTACTGGCACATGCTCTGTAATGAGCGATACACGTAGCTTATCGCTTACTAGCATCATTGCATAATTATTACCCACATTAAATTCGTCAGCCAAATAATCAGTATGTCCTTTGTAGTTAAACGCTGACGATTGCACATTATTTTTGTTGATAGGAGCAGTTACCAATGCTGCTAGCTTTCCGCTTTTAAGGTCGGCTACTGCTGCCTTTAGCGACTTTATAGCGTATTCGCCACCTGTGGCTGTATCTTGCCCAAGCTCTATTTTTACTTCATTTTCCCATACATTAAGCATATTGCTTTGCTTGGTATTTATTTGGCTAAGGTCTTTTACTATGTTAAAATTAAAATCGTTTAGCCCCATTTCTTTTTTAAAAAACGTAGCTAACTTACCACAGCCGTACACCACAGGTGTAAAGGTTTTATTTATTTCTTTGTTGAGCAACGATTTTATAATCACCTCCATACCCACACCATTTACATCGCCTATACTTATTCCTATTTTGGGCAAATATTCGTTTTCCATTGTAGTTTTATTTATTAAAATAATTATGCTAAAAATTTATGTTTCACAATAGTATAAAAAATATATTTACACTATCAAATAATGCGTGTATTTAACACTACTAATTTTACAAAATGGAACTATCTACATTATACCAAAAGGCACTTAACTCCGAGTTTTTAACTATAGACGAAGGAGTGTATCTCTTCCACAATGCCCCAACGGCGGAGCTTATGCACGTTGCACATACCTTGCGCAACATCAAAAAAAACAATAGCAACCAAGTTACGTGGATAATAGACCGCAATCTCAACACTACAAACGTATGTATAGCCAATTGCAAATTTTGTAATTTTTATCGCATACCTGGGCATAACGAAGCCTATATTACAAGCATTGCCACGTACAAAGAAAAAATAGAAGAAACATTTAAGTACGGTGGCGAGCAATTATTATTGCAAGGTGGGCATCACCCCGATTTGAACTTAGAATACTACGTAGGCTTGTTTAAAGAATTAAAACAACTGTATCCCAACTTAAAACTGCACTCGTTAGGCCCACCCGAAGTAGCGCATATAGCTAAGCTTGCGGGCAAAACACATACCGAAGTATTAAGCGCATTGCAAAACGCAGGCTTGGATAGTTTGCCAGGCCCAGGAGCCGAAATACTAAACGACCGTGTACGCCGCTTGATAAGCAAGGGCAAGTGCGGCGGACAAGAATGGTTAGATGTAATGCGTGCGGCACATCAACTAAACATAACTACATCGGCCACTATGATGTTTGGCCACGTAGAAACCATATACGAACGCTTTGAACACCTAGCGTGGATACGCCAAGTACAAAGCGAAAAACCAGCCAACAGCAAGGGTTTTATAGCATTTATACCATGGCCATTTATGGATGATGGCACGTTACTTAATCGCTTAAAGGGAATAAAAAACACCGTAAGTGCTGATGAGTACATACGTATGATAGCCCTTAGTCGTATGATGTTGCCTAATATTGACAACATACAAGCATCGTGGCTTACGGTAGGCAAACATACTGCGCAGTTGTGCCTTAAAGCTGGCGCTAACGATTTTGGTAGTATTATGATAGAGGAAAATGTAGTGTCGGCGGCAGGTGCACCACACCGCTTTACTTACAAAACTATACAAGAGGCGATACGTGAAACGGGTTACGAACCACAGTTGCGTACACAACAATACGAACCTCGTGCAATACCCGAAAACATTCAGGAGCAGGTTATTAATTACTAAGCCGTAACACGCAATGGATTTTATTTATAATTTAAAAATAAGAAATGAAACGCTGTTTTATTACGGATTAATATGCCTTGCGTTTTCAATTCTGTTTTTGGTTTTAACTAAACTTACCCCCACACAAGTATATAATGTGAGTAGCTGGTACAAGCCATTTAAGTTTGCGTTTTCTACTTTTTTGTTTGTATGGGCAATGGCGTGGTATTGTAGTTATTTACCACAGTTTAATATTACATTGTTTAACTGGTCGGTTATTATTTTATTAAGTTTTGAAATTATATACATAGCCATACAAGCCGCCAAAGGGCAGTTGTCGCACTTTAATATAAGTACACCTGTATATGCTTTGTTGTATTCTGCCATGGCTATTGCGGCTAGTTTAGTAACGCTTTATACGGCCTATGTAGGCATATTGTTTTTTACTACTGACTTTCCAACCTTACCCACCTATTACTTGTGGGCAATACGTTTGGGTATTATTATTTTTGTAGTATTTGCGTTTGAAGGATTTGTAATGGGAGCTAAACTCACCCACACCATAGGCGGTGCCGATGGCGGAGAGGGCATTCCGTTACTTAACTGGAGTACAAAATTTGGCGACCCACGCATAGCACATTTTATAGGTGTGCACGCTTTGCAGGTATTGCCTGTACTGTCTTTTTATGTATTTAAAAACACTAAAGCCACTATTGTGCTATCTGTTATGTATGGATTGTTGGCGGTATTTACTTTGCTTAAAGCGTTGCAAGGTAAAGCATTATTTAATAGTAACACACAACAAAACGAAATTATCAACAGCTAAAAAAAGAATAGTTTAGCAACACACAACACTCACTTTAACTAATTAAAAAATAATAATGTACGCACTATTTACCAAAGAAATAAAAGGCTTTTTAAATTCATTAATAGGCTATGTAGTAATGACGGTTTTCTTAGTTATACTCAGCTTATTTATGTGGGTGTTTCCTGGCGAAAATAATTTGTTAGATGCAGGCTATGCCAACATGGACACACTGTTTGCAATGGCTCCGTGGGTATTTATGTTTTTAATACCTGCTATTACCATGCGTGCCTTTGCCGATGAAAAAAAACTAGGCACGCTAGAACTATTGGTAACAAAGCCATTGAGCGAACTTAAAATAGTATTGGCCAAATTTTGGGCTGGGGTAGTATTGGTAATAGTGGCGCTATTGCCTACGTTGGTATATTATTATTCGGTACATCACTTGGGATTTCCGCAGGGCAACTTAGATGCTGGCGCTACATGGGGTTCGTACATTGGCTTAGTGTTGCTATCAGTAGGGTTTGTGGCCATAGGTATATTTGCAAGTGCAATTACCGATAATCAAATAATATCGTTTTTAGTGGCGCTGTTGCTCTG
Source organism: Bacteroidia bacterium (assembly GCA_040080595.1). Taxonomy (GTDB): domain Bacteria; phylum Bacteroidota; class Bacteroidia; order UBA4408; family UBA4408; genus JACMRI01. The sequence goes on from JBEBIC010000058.1 coordinate 9,827, forward strand.
TTTTATAGTATATATAGGCTTAGATTACGTGGCAGAATTAATGGTGGACATACACCTAGATGGTTTGTTTTATGCCTTGAGTATTAACCAACATTACCTATCGTTGAGCCGTGGCGTTATTGATACCCGCGATGTTGTTTATTTTGTGAGTCTAGCAGCTGTGTTTATACTATTAGCACGCCTAACGTTAGAAGGGCGTAAGTGGTAAGATATACTGTGCTTGCACACAAAGATGTCTTAGCTAAATAAATTGTGTTTTCACAACGTTTAAACTTTTTAATATGCAACAAGTTACTAAAGAAATGGTAATAGATTTTATTCAAAAAAATAAAATTGAACTACACTCCACACATGCAAAATTATGCTTACCTATTGTTAACAGACTGTATAAAAAAATGTTAATTGGTATAAAATTTTCTAGTATTAAAATTGTGGACAATTTGATAATAGATGGACATCATAGGTACTTAGCTTCTCGTTTAGCCAACGTTGAGTTAGATAGAGTTATGTCAAGTATTACTTCTGCAACACAAATAACTGAATGGAGTTTAATTGATTATGTTAATGAAGACTGGGATACACAAGCTAAAATAAAAATGTTAAACGAAGAAGATGCTGAATACAACAAGTTGCCAATAGATAAAATTGTAGATTTACTGAAATAAATTGTAACTTTGAATTATGTTAATATTTTTAGATATAGACGGTGTAATGGTTCCTGCCAAAGCGTGGGCACGACCTGAATTACTAAAAGATGGTTTCCCCTCTTTTAGTAAAAGGGCTACGCATGCGCTTCAGCAAATTATTAACGAGCACACTACAGTTATGCTTACTACTTCGCATAAATCAACCTATAGCATTGATGAATGGTTACAAATTTTTAAAGTAAGAGGTATTCATATTAATAAATTGAAGTCGTTAGATAATAATACCAACAATCTTAGCCGAAAAGACGAAGTGCTTAATTGGTTTAATGTAAATACTACTACTGAAGATTTTGTAATTATTGATGATGATAAATCTTTAAATGACCTCCCTTCGTTTTTAAAGAAAAATTTAATTTTAACAAGTGCTTTAATTGGATTAACTGACCAACATTTGGAAGAGTTTAAATTTATTCTGGACAAGAAAAACGTACAACAAATCTAATCATACTATTAGCACGCCTAACGTTAGAAGGGCGCAAGTGGTAAGAGATACACTACATACATAAAAGCCAATGAAAAAACTATATTACATACCAGGTACTATTTCGTTGGTGTTTCTCCCTTTATTGTTTATTCCCGAATTAATTAATAAAATACACAAGGCAAACGACCAACAGTGCATTGAAATAAATATGCCTTCGCTTAAAAAATTGGAAAGTAATAAATATGAATGGTGGATTATTCCAAAACGAAAGTTTACAACAATTGTTTGCGATAAAAATATGGCAACTAATGCTATAAAAATTGATAACGGTTTTAAACAAGTACGACAAATTATATTGTCTAAAGACACTGTAAATGCAGTGCAATTTACCATAAAAAATGCCTATTACAACGACTTAATATCAATTCTTAATAACTGCCGAAAAGTAAATGTTAAACATTACGCTTATGAAAATGATACCGTGAAAATACTGTTTAAACAGCCTGTAATTGTAAAAAAAGAGACCAAAATATTTCTTATATGTGGAACTAGCGATATGAATTATATTACCCATTTAGAGGAAGTAGAAAAAGAACATACAGAATTTATAAAAACATTCACTAAAAACGACCGCTTGTTTTACATAGTATGTATTATAGCGGGGTTCTTGGTTTTGGCGGTAGTGAGTATTAGGCATATTACTTTAAATTATAAACGTAAGGTGTTGTAGGTAATTATAATTAGCACAATGTAAATTATTAAGCATAAAAAACATAGCGCATAGCGTACATTTACGCTACATTCGCCCCCATATTTATCGTTACCTATTTACATTATGCCATCACCTCAACAACTATACATAACGCAAGTTACGCAAGCCTTGCAGCACGAATACGATGCCGACCTAAAACAGCACGAAGCCTATTTTAAACGCAATAATCTTAACCACCGCAAGGAACAAGGTGTTACGTGGTACCCAATAGTTATAACTAACGAGGAAGTAGGTACGGGCGATTATATAATAGTGGAGCTAGAGCGTACGCAAGCCCTTAATACTTCGCACCAATTTGGTGGTGGTAAAATGGTAAGCATATTTTCGCAAGCCGACCCCGAAGCCAAGCCAATAAAGGGAACGGTAAAATCGGTAATACACAACCGTATGCGCGTGGCACTAACTATAGACGACCTACCCGACTGGTGCAAGCGTGGGCAAATGGGCGTAAACTTATTGTTTGATGAAAGTAGTTACAAAGAAATGTTTGCTGCATTAGACTTGGTGTATAAAGCGGATAATAACCGCCTTGCCGAACTACGTGATGTTATATTTGGACTAAGCCAACCTACCTTTAAAACCAACGATTATCCTATACAAGTTACCAACCTTAACACCTCACAAAACGCAGCAGTAAATAGTTGTGTAAATGCCAATGATGTAGCCATAATACACGGCCCTCCAGGTACTGGAAAAACAACTACCATAGTACAAGCTATACGCCATATACTGCACAACGAAAAGCAAATTATGGTATGTTGCCCAAGTAACACAGGCGTAGATTTGTTAGTGGAAAAACTTGCCCAGCAAGGTGTGCGAGTATTGCGTATGGGTAATCCTGCACGTATAAGCGAGGAGGTGTTAAGCAATTCGTTAGACTATAAAGTAGCACGTCATAACAATTTTAAAGACATAAAAAGTCTGCGCAAAACAGCCGATGAATACAAACGTATGGCACAAAAATACAAACGTAATTTTGGACGTGAAGAGCGTGAGCAAAAACATTTACTATTTGTGGAAGCCCGCAAATGCCAAGCAGAAGCGGAGTTGTTGGAAGATTTTATTGTAAACGACGAGTTAAATAAAGCACAAGTTATAGCCTGCACGCCAGTAGGCTCCATGCACCGCTTGTTGCGCAAAAAAATATTTAATACCGTAGTAATAGACGAAGCTGCGCAAGCACTTGAACCTATGTGTTGGATGGTAATAGCCAAAGCCAACCGTGTGCTTATGGCAGGCGACCACCTACAACTACCGCCAACAGTAAAGAGTACAGACAGTGCAGTAAAAATACTTAAAGAAACCTTGTTTGAAAAATGTATGCAACAGCCCCAACTATCTACTCTGTTGGATACGCAGTACCGTATGCACCAAGACATAATGCAGTTTAGCAACGAGCAGTTATATAACAATATGCTAAAGGCCGATGTTACTGTAAAAACTACAGTGCTTATACCCAATGATAATTTGATGTATTGCCATACACCGCTATCGTACATTGACACTGCGGGCTGTGGTTATGACGATGCTATTAACAAAGAAAGTTTATCGCTAGCTAATAGAGACGAAGCACACTTGCTTATTAATTATTTAGCAAAATTATTGGCTGAATATACAGCGCACACCGCTAATGAAAATGTGCTTACCGTAGGAATAATATCTCCGTACAAAGAGCAAGTAAATTTGTTACAAACTATAATTGATGAAGACAAACCGTTTGCCAATTACAACATAAAACTTACGGTAAAAACTATAGATGGATTTCAAGGGCAGGAGAGAGATATAATAGCTATAAGTCTTGTACGTAGCAACTCCGAGGGCGAAATAGGTTTTCTTGCCGATACAAGACGTATGAATGTAGCTATGACACGTGCCAAACAAAAACTAATAGTAATAGGCGATAGTGCTACCATTGCCAACCACAAATTTTATAACGATTTTGTAGAATACACACAACGCATAAATGCGTATGATAGCGCTTGGAATTATATGGAGGTATAATACCAAATACATTCAAACCTAAATTAGCTACTTAACTAAATATTTGAAGTATAATGATGGTAACAGTTTTTTAATACGGGTTACAAACCAATATCTCTAAAAAAAATATTAAGGTATATCCGTAATTTTTAATTCGTAATTGGGGTTTACTCTTGCATACATTTTTCAATGCTTTGCCATAATAAATTAGCACTTTGTTGCCAACTAAAATTATGGAGTTGTGTTGTGCCTTTATGTATAAGTTGTGTACGTAATTCAGCGTTGTTATATACACTTAACATAGCATCTACTATTTCATGTACGTTAAACGGATTTATCAACAACGCAGCATCTCCCGCCACTTCGGGCATAGATGTAGCATTACTTGTTATAACTGGTGTTTGGCATTTAAA
>JBEBIC010000289.1:0-3290 GCA_040080595.1 Bacteroidia bacterium
TTGGAGCAATACGTACCATAGCTGATCTTAAAAATGTAGAGTTGATAGCTTAGGATGTATTATGTAAGTTGTATTTTGTAAGGCTTGACTATAATGAAATGTGTCAAACGAATAAGCAACCACATAAGTAATAACCACCCAATCGGGCCTTACAAAATACATAATACAAGTAACCAACAATACAAATAATAACCAACAAAAAAATGAAAAAACTATTACTCTTAATTGCAACACTTACATCATTAAGTACCTATGCGCAATCTTATTTAGTAGGGCATGTAAGCGTTAATTTTAAAGATAGTGCAAGAACTTCAAACGGTTATACAATATCGGGTGGCGTAACAATGGCAGGCACTGGGCGAACAATAGGTACAGAGATATTTTATCCAGCCACAGTAGCAGGAAACAATACAGCTGTGGCAAATGGTAGTTTTCCCATTGTAGTATTTGGGCATGGTTTTGCCATGAGTTATGATAGCTATAGCAACATATACGATAGCTTAGTAAAGCTAGGCTACATAGTACTATTACCAAGAACCGAAGGTGGAATATTTCCAGCACCATCGCACGGTGAGTTTGGTGCCGATTTAAAATTACTTGGCATACAAGGTTTAGGATTAAACATAACTGCATTACCCAATTCTACGGTTTCATTTATAGGTAAAGTAAAACAAGCCGTTGCAATAGGCGGACATAGTATGGGTGCAGGTGCATCGTTTTTAGCAGGTGCAAATAATCTTTCTATTAACTGTATTTTCAACTTTGCGGCAGCTACTACTAACCCAAGTTCTGTAACGGCAGCAGCATTTGTAACAGTACCTACACTAATAATATCAGGGCAAAATGATAATGTGGCTGATACTACTGTACAAAATAGTCATTACTCAGCAACAGCTTCTCTTACTAAGTTTCATACTATTATAAAAGATGTTACCCACTGCGATTTTGGTACAGGTACAAGTGCTACGTGTAATTTTGGGCAAGCATCATGCACTACTGCTGGTTGTAATACGGTATTGTTTAACAGGTACATGACGTATTTAGTTCCCTTTTTAGGCAATTTACTTAAAGATGTATGTAATGATGGTATTTTGTTTAATGACAGTATTTATTCTAACTCGCCCAACAGAGTAGGTACTAAAATAAGTGGTGCCCTAGCATGCTTATTAAATACTATTGATAAGAAAAATACTAACGAAATTAATTACAACATATATCCAAACCCAACTAATAATACGCTTACTATTAGTTACATACCAATAAATACAACCCTTACAACGTTTAAGTTATATGATATTGCAGGCAGATTGATACTTACAGAAACAGAACCAACAGTAAAAGTATCAAAAACAGAAAAGCATATTGATTTACAACAAATAGAGAAAGGCATTTATTTTATGATAATAAATGAACAAACTAAACTAAAAATAATTAAAAACTAATACACAAATACAACATGGAAAACGACGCATTACAACGTATTAAACACATTATGAATTGGGGCGCAATATCAGGGCTTGCGCTAATAGCAACTAGTGCAATGGGGGCATTTATGCCAAGTACTAATATATTTCAGTTACTGTCGTGGTTGGCATTGGGTGCAGGTATATATATGGGCATACAAAAACAGCGCGACCAATTGCAAAACGGTTTTATAAGTTTTAGCGATGCTGCATTTAGTGGTTTGCAAATAGCTTTTTTTGCATCTATACTTTTGGGCTTTTTTATGTATGTGTACCTAAAATATATTGATGCTTCGGCACTTGAAAAAATGCTTGATGTACAAGAGCAATTACTCCTGCAAAAAGACATGCCCACAGTAGATATAAAAAACAATATGGACGTAATGCGAAAAGTTATTTCTCCCGAATTGTTAGGTATAGGAGCAGTTTTAGCCTTTACATTTATTGGCGGTATTATGGGCTTGTTGGTAGCTGCACTTATAAAAAAAGATAGCGATTCGTTTGACGATTTTGTGGGAAAATAATGAACGATAATAAATTAGCAACACCTCTTTTATTTTCGGAAATAAAAGAATTAATAGAGTCTAGTAAAACCAATGTTGCCGTTTTGGTAAACGCCGAAATGACCTTGTTGTATTGGAACATAGGTAAACGCATAAACGACGAGATTAATAAAAAAAGCAGAATAGAGAATTATGGAAAACAGATTGTCGCTACACTGTGGCGACAATTAAGCATTGAGTATGGTACTTCTTTTTCGGAAAAAAACTTGCGAAGAATGATGCAGTTTGCAAATGTATTTACTGAAAAAAAAGATGTTCTATCCATAATAGAACAATTAAGTTGGTCGCACATAAAGTTACTAATACCTATTGAAGATCCCTTAAAAAGAAATTTTTACATCGAGATGTGTAAAATGGATAAATGGAGCGTAAGAACCTTTGACGACCGTATTAATTCAATGCTTTATGAACGAACTGCCATAAGTAAAAAACCTGAAGAAACTATTATAAATGATATTGAAGCCCTAAAAAACGAGGCTAAATTAAGTGCCGACTTAGTATTTAAAGACCCTTACTTTTTAGATTTTTTAGGTCTAAAAAACAACTATTCCGAAAAAGACTTAGAATCCGCAATACTGGCTGAATTACAAGATTTTATTATAGAATTAGGTGCTGACTTTGCTTTTATGGCAAGGCAAAAACGCATTACTATTGATAACGACGACTATTATATTGATTTGCTGTTTTACCATCGCAGATTAAAATGCTTAGTAGCTATCGAATTAAAAATAGGTAAATTTACGGCAGCAGATAAGGGACAAGTAGAGTTGTATTTGCGGTGGTTAGAAAAACATGAAACTATTGAGGGCGAAAATCCTCCAATAGGTTTGATATTATGTACACATAAAAATGAGGAACACGTAGAGTTAATGCAATTGTACAAAAGTAATATTAAAGTGGCAGATTACTTAACCGAGTTACCCGAAAAAAAGTTGTTAGAACATAAATTACATCAATCAATAGCGCAAGCAAAAAATAGACTTGCACAAAATGCGTCCTTCCAAAATGAAGATTAATCTAATCTAAATAATGAGTAAACTATTTACCAATACCTACCTAAATATATGCTGCTTTGTGGTAGTTAATATTGTGTTTTCGTGGATGTATTACACATTGCATTTTAACGAAAACTTACTTTTAATTATTGATTTACTGCTGTGCATAGCACTACTGCTATTATTTGCAAAATATACTTCGGTACTCATAAAAGACCGAAGCGAATTATTTAAAGAACTACTATTAATAGGCATTGCAGGCGCTTGCT
>JBEBIC010000290.1:0-3288 GCA_040080595.1 Bacteroidia bacterium
ATTTGATTATGGTATATCAACAGGCGATAGTATTTACTACCGTGTACAAGTAGCGTGTAACGCAGGTACTCCAGTAATGAGTAATATCATTAAGTTATTGCCTAATACCAATACTTACGGTTGCTACTGTAATTCAGCAGCTAGTACTATATATGACGATGATATTGGAGCTTTTTCTTTTGGTTCATTTAATAATATACAAAGCGTAACTCCTTCGTTGAGTAATCCAGTTTCAGTAAATTTATATACTAACTATACTAACTTAGGCCCTATTGCAGCACAACAAGCATCTTCATATCCTATTAGTATAACACAAATTAATCAGGCAGGTTTTTATAATTGTTATGCAACTATATATATAGATTTTGACCATAGCGGAACGTATGATTTTGGCGAAGATGTATATACAGGTTATACTGCAAATGCAAGTTCAAATGTATTAACAGGAACTGTATTTATACCAGGTACAGCTATGACAGGTATTACAGGTGTAAGAGTTGTATTAAGCGAAAGCAATACTAACGCTTGTGGAACATATAGCTATGGCGAAACCGAAGATTATTTAATAAATATAGCCGCAGGAGTAACTTGTACAGGTACTCCTACAGCAGGTACATTAAATACCACAGACACTACAATATGCCCAGGTAGCGAGTTAAATTTAGTATTATTAGGTAATACACAAGCAGTTGGTATTACTACCGAGTGGGAAACATCTGCCGATGGTATTACTGGTTGGGCTGCTACTGGCGACACATTACCTAATTTAACTATTTATGGCCCTTCAGATTCTATTTACTATCGTGTAAAAGTTTCGTGTAATGGTGGTGCACCAGTTTATACATTAGTTACAAAAATTGCAGCAAGCCCTACTTACGCATGTTATTGCTCAAGTAACTTGTCTCCAACTTGTTACGCAGCTATTACTAATGTAACTTTAGGAGGTACAACCTTAAACAATAGTACTACGTGTACAAATGGTTACACTTCTTATTTTCCAACAACTGCAAGTACTACTACCGATTTAACTCAAGCATTAAGCTACACGTTAAATGTTACTACAGCTAATGGTATACTTACAGGTGTGTGGATAGATTACGACCAATCAGGTTCATTTGATGGTACAGAATATACAGATTTAATAATGTCATCATCAAATGGTACTGCAACTATAAACATACCAGCTAGCGCACTGTTAGGTAAAACAGGTATGAGAATACGTACTACACCAAGTACTTGGCCAGGACTTAATGGCAGCAGCGCTTGTAGTAGCTTATGGGGTAATGGTGGCGAAATTGAAGATTATGTAATAAACATAGTAGCTGGTGTGCCTTGTGCAGGAACTCCTACTGCGGGTGTTTTAACCACAACAACTTCATCTCTTTGCCCGTCAGATTTTGCTATGCTAACAATAGTAGGTCAAACACAAGCATTAAATATACACACCGTATGGGAATCATCAGCCGATGGTATAACAGGTTGGGCAGCAACAGGCGACTCGTCGCTTAGCTTACAAGTTTATGCGCCAAGCGATAGTATTTACATCCGTATAGCAGTAGATTGTAATGGAGGTGCTCCTGTTTATACCAATGTTATAAAACTAACAGCTACACCAAGTAACTTGTGCTATTGTACAAATAGCTTAGGTGGACAATGTGGTCAAGGTAACATAGAAGATATAATTATACCTACTACTACACTTAATAATACCAATACTGGTTGTAACAATAATTTTGGTATTGCTAACTATAGCCGTTTTCCTGAAGCGGGTAGCACAACAGCTACTTTAACTCAAACAGGTTCATATACCATTACAGGTAAGTTTGACTCGTTAGTAGAATTAGCAGTAGTATGGATAGATTATAACCAAGATGGTGTATTTGATATCAATGAAATTGCACAATGGTCAAACCCATCAGCTACAGCATCATCACTTACAATTACAGTTCCTGCATCAGCAGTTGTTGGTAAAACAGGAATGCGTATTCGTACATCAACCTATACAGGCGGTGTATTAGATGCGTGTAATAACCAATGGTCGGGCGAAACAGAAGACTATATTTTAACAATTGCAGCAGCAACAACATGTGCAGGTGCACCTACAGCAGGTACAATAAGTACTACAGCTAACAAAATGTGTGCTTCCGAATTAGCTACGCTTACATTAAGTGGTACAACTATTGGTTTGGGTATTCACACAGCATGGCAAACATCTCCTGACGGAAGCACTGCTTGGGTAAATACTGGCGATAGCGCAGCTACATTAAGTATAAATGCTCCTGCAGACAGTATGTATTACAGAGTTGCAGTAGGTTGTAATGCGGGTACATTAGTATATTCTAACGTAATAAAAATTAAATTAAATACTACGTTCTACGAATGCTACTGTGCATCTGCAGCGCAATATTATTATGATAATGATATTGGAGGTGTTACTATAGGTACATTTAGTAATAATCAAAGTTTAACTCCAACTACATTTAATGCAGCTTCGGTTAATACTTATACTAACTATCAAAGTTTAGGGCCTATCTCATTGTTAAAATCAACACTGAATAACCCTTTAACCATAACACAAATTGATAATTCTAGTTTTTACACTTGTAATATAGCTGTGTTTATTGATTATGACCACAGTGGTACATTTGACGCAACCGAAGAAATACTTACAGGTACTACTAACAGTAGTGTAGGTGGTAACGTATTAGACAGTGTATTTACAGTTCCTGCTACAGCACTTAACGGTGTTACAGGCTTACGTGTAATATTAGCAGAATACACTACTATTACAAGTAGTTGTATTAGTTATTTTGCAGGTGAAACAGAAGATTATTTAGTAACAATTGCAGATAGTGTTTTAACGCCAACTCAGTTAATTGCTAAACAAAATTCAATAAGCTTTATAGCCTATCCTAATCCAACTATGGACGTGGTAAACATAGCCCTAGAAGGTAACACTAGCGATGCTGTAATATGTGAAGTAATGAATAATTTTGGTCAAATAGTTTATACCAACGTTACTAAACAATTAAACGGTGTTGAAAAACTAAAAGTAGATTTATCAGCTTACGCAAGTGGCGCATACACAATACGTGTTATAGCTAACAACAACGTAACTGTAAAACGCATACTTTTACAACGCTAAGAATATAAAACAACAATAAAAAAACCGCCTTGCATTTATTATAAATGCAAGGCGGTTTTTTATTGTTAGTATTAGTAATCTAAGTTTGATTAATACCTCCATTAAACCACTTACGCTTCAGATAAGCCGTAATGATTACGTAA
>JBEBIC010000291.1:0-3285 GCA_040080595.1 Bacteroidia bacterium
CTTACCTATTTATCTGCCGAAAAACAATATATGCGTACTGATTATGACAATGCCATAAACTCATTTGGTAATTATTTAACTAAATATCCTAAAGGTGCATTTGCGCTAAACGCAGCGTACTATAAGGGCGAGAGCGAATACAAACAAAATAAAATAGACGAAGCACTTATTAGTTACGCCTTAGTAACAGCAGCACCTAAAAATAAATATACCGAAACAGCATTGCTAAAAACAGCACGTATTTACACCAAAAAAGAAAATAAAGAACAAGCCTACAAAGCCTACGAAGCGCTATTAGCTAAGGCAGAGCAATTAAATAATGTGAACGAAAGTAAAATAAATATGATGCGCCTAAGCTATGAACTAAAGCAATATACCGCTGCTATAGCTAATGCAAATGCCGTAATAGCAATAGAAAAAATAGCTATAGAAACCGCCGAAACTGCGCAACTTATAAAGGCAAAAAGTTATTTAGCTACAGCAGATACTGCTAATGCGCAAGCTACTATAACAGTATTGAGCAATGGATCAAAATCATTAACAGCAACCGAAGCACGTTATATGAATGCACAATTATTGTTTGCTCATAATAAAAACGAAGCAACCGAAAAAGCAGTATATGAAATTATAAATCAAGACCCATCGTATGATGTATGGGTGGCTAAATCATTTATAGTATTGTCGGATTTATTTATGCGTAAGAACGATAAATTCTCAGCAAAAAACACCTTACAAAGCATAATAGACAACAGCGAAAATGTAGAAGTAGTAAAAGAAGCCAATGAAAAACTAGCCGTGATTACTGCACTTGAAGCACAAGAAGAAATACAACGCTTGGCAAAACCTAAACCCGAATTTAACGCACCAGCCAACGAAAACACCGAAGAATTATTGTTAAATACGGATGCTCCAAAAGATGTAGTGCCAAATGAAGCGCCAGTAAATACACTACCACCAGTAGGAGGTAATTAGAGATGCATAAAACATTAAAATAAATGACTAGAGTTTTAATACTATTAATTTTATTTACCCAATCTTTATTTGGACAAAAACCAAATAAAATGAGTAAACCTGAAAGGGACTTTGAAATGTTTTGGACAACATTTAAGGATAACTATGCTTTTTTTAAACTAAAAGGAGTTAATTGGGATAGTACTTACACTATCTATAAACCAATGATAACAAGGAAGACAAAAGAAAGTGAGCTTATTGCAATTTTAGCACAAATGGTTGAACCCTTAAAAGATGGACACGTAACAATTTCAAAAGGAGAAAATTTAATTTATAAATCAAAAAAGCAATCGCAATTTAGGCAAGAGTTTAAGGGTTTGGAAAAAGAATTTTGGAGTACAGTTGATAGTACATTGTTACAAAATGGTTTTTCAAAACAAAGTGGGGTTGGTCCAATTTTTAAAGGCGAAAATTTATACTACGTTTCAAAAAGTGAAACTGTAGGGTACATAAGAATTACAAGATGTTTTGCAAATGTTGAAAGTATTTATGATGATATAAAAGAAGTAGAAGATACTAAGTTAATGCTAAGTAAATTTGATAGCTTGTTAAATGAAATGACAACTACACAAACGCTTATTATTGATTTAAGAGCTAATGGTGGCGGACACGGTGGTATTGAATTAGCATCAAGATTTGTGAAAGGTAAAACATTAACGCATTACAAATCCATAAAACAAAAAGGCGATTATGAAAACTATACACAACCCGAACCACAATACATTGTACCAAACAACGGAACGCAATATTTGAAACCAATAATTATTATAACTAATGATAAAACAGCAAGCTCCGCAGAAGATTTTACAATTTCGCTTTACCAGCAGAATAACGTAATAACTGTTGGGACTAACACTTCAGGTATGCTGTCGGATATGTTTGGTGGTGTGCTATCAAATAATATTTCATTCACACTTTCTAATCAAGTATATTACTCATTAAATAAAGAGATTTTAGAAGATAAAGGAGTGCCAGTAGCTTATAAAGTAATAAATACAAAGAAAGATATTGATAACAAAAAAGACCCTGTAATTATACAAGCATTAAAAATACATAACGTAAAAAGCAGTAAGTAAAGTAACAACAGGCTTCGACTTCGCTCAGCCACCGCAAAATAACCACTCCATCAAGCCTTACACAATACAACATACACAATACATCTCTCATGAAAAAAAATAAAAAAAACAAACTACCACAATGGGCATACATAACTTTGTTGAGCCTTGGTACACTATTTACATTAATGCTTGTAAGTTTAAAATCTAAAGCACAAACTACGCCTGAGCAAAAATCGGAGGAATTAAATGTGGTAAATGATTACCAACCCACTATATCTAATAGCGTAAAAATAAGCGACTTGCCCACGTTTAAAGACTCTGCGCCCGCTATGCCCAAACTTACTTACAAAATAATAGATGCGCAGTACGATATGAAATTTACCCCCGACGCCATACAACCCGCAGCAGTAAAGGGCGAAACGCTTACTAAGTTATATCGTAGTTTGGTAAAAGTAGGTTTTGGTAATTACAATACTGCCTACGGCGAATATTTTTATAATAATGTGCGTGCCAAAAAATATACGTATGGTTTGCATGCCAAGCATTTATCAAGTAGTGGAACTATTAATGACTTGGAAACGAATCCAGGATTAAATGATAATGGAGTAGATGCACATTTTAAATATTTGTTTAAAGAGTATTCGTTGTATTCAACCGCAGGCTATACAAGTAATGTAGTGCACTACTATGGGTATAGTACTAATTTTAGAAACGAACTTGCACCTGCTTATCCAAGTATATTATCTCCTAAGTGGGATTCGTCTAAAGATATAGTGGGAGATAAGCAACGTTTTCAAAATTGGAATGTGGGGACACTACTAGCCTCAAACTTTGATAAAAATAGTGATAAGTTTAATAGTGCTACAAGTTTACAGTACAGCGGAATTGCCGATTATTATGGTATGAACGAACAACGTGTAAACCTAAGTACTAATGTGGGTAAAAAACACGAAACTGAATATTTATACGTACGTGCTGGTGTTGATTTATATAACAATAAAAACTCTACACTAACTCAAACTACTACGTTTGTTACGGTTAATCCTAAAATCAAATTCAACAACAAAACATGGTTGCTCGATGTTGGTGCCAAAATAGTTCCTGTGTTTGCTAAGGGAAATAATCGCACGTATTTTTACCCCGATGTAAATGCGGGCTATCAACTATTGCCTAATTTTATAAACGTATATGTAAACTTAGGAGGTAATGCTTACCG
>JBEBIC010000059.1:0-14010 GCA_040080595.1 Bacteroidia bacterium
CAATACAACAACAACGACCATTCGGGCTGTATATTAGTAGGTACTAAAAAAATGGTAGTAATGCTTTTTGCTACGCCAATGTTCGAAAATATTAGCTCCAACAAAGCTACCGATACTGCACAAAGCAACGAAGTTATGTTTTCGTTTGATGCGGAAAGCACTACCGAAATAGATGAACTTGCCCTAAAAGTAATTACCGCTGGAGGTACTGTGTTTAGTACGCCTGCCGCGCATCAAGGTTGGATGTATGGTTGTGCCTTTACCGATTTAGACGGACACCGTTGGAATGCCTTGTATATGGATATGAGCAAAATGCCTACACAATAATTTTATGTAACTACCCACTAAACATCAATTACGAATTACGTTTAATATCAAACGTTTATGAGTACAAAATAGAGCAACAAATAATTACTTATGAGCATTATTACAAAACACAACTTACACCCACGTAACTTACATAACTCGCCCTACAATTTTGAGCAATTAATGGTGCTGTGCCCTGCACTAAAAGAATATGTGTTTGTAAATAAATATAATACCCAAACCATTGATTTTACTAATGCTGTAGGAGTAAAACTACTTAATAAGGCATTGCTAAAACAATTTTACGGGATTGATTATTGGGATATTCCTGCACAGTATTTATGCCCGCCAATACCTGGGCGTGCAGATTATATACATACCATAGCCGATATATTGGCAGCTAGTAATGGCGGTACTATTCCTATAGGCAATAGCATTAAAGTGTTGGATATTGGTGTAGGTGCTAATTGTATTTATCCGTTGCTTGGGCATAAAATATATAATTGGAGTTTTGTAGGCACTGATATTGATGTTTCCGCAGTAACTATTGCTAACGAAATAAGTATGCAAAATAATTTACAACACGCCATTACGTGTCGGCATCAAGCCTATCCTTCATCAATAGTTAATGGTATTATTCCTCCTACCGAAACCTTTGCTATAACTATGTGTAACCCACCATTTCATGCGTCGGAAGCCGAGGCGCAAGAAGGTTCGCAACGCAAATGGAAAAATTTAGGACATCGCCAAGCGCACAAACCCAACTTAAATTTTGGCGGACATACCACCGAACTATGGTGCAAAGGCGGCGAAGTTGGTTTTATAAAACGTATGATAGACGAAAGTAAACAGCGCCCAACTATGAGTGTATGGTTTACGTCGTTAGTATCTAAAAGTACTAATTTACCTGCTATTTATTATGCCTTAGACCAAGCCAATGTAACCGACATTAAAACAATAGACATGGGGCAAGGCAACAAAATAAGCCGTGTGGTAGCGTGGACTTTTTTAACTAAAGAGCAACAAGCAAATTATTTTAAGTAAATAATTCTACACGTGTTTGGCGGCTTGCCAATGTGCTTCCATTTCTTGTAAGCTTAGGCTATCAATACTTCTATTAGCATTGCGTGCTTGTTCTTCAATGTACTGGAAACGTTGTATGAATTTTCGGTTTGTTTTTTCTAAAGCATCTTCGGGCGAAATGTTAATAAAACGTGCGTAATTAACCAACGAAAACAATACATCGCCAAATTCTTCTTGTTGTTTTTCGGGGTCGGTTTCTTGTACAAACTCTTGTAGTTCTTCTTGTACTTTTGCCCATACATCGGCTTTATTGTTCCAATCAAAACCCACGGCACGTGCTTTTTCTTGTATGCGTGTAGCTTTTATTAATGCGGGTAAACTAGTAGGCACACCGCCTAATACAGAGGTATTGCCTTTTTCCTTTAACTTTAATTTTTCCCAATTTTCTTTTACTTCTTCTACTGTATCGGCTTTGGTGTTGCTGTATATGTGTGGGTGGCGGTGTATGAGTTTATCGCACAAACTATTTATTACATCGGCTATGTCAAAATCGTTGGTTTCGGACGCTATGCGGGCATAAAAAATAATGTGTAACAATACGTCGCCCAGTTCTTTTTTTATTTCTTGCGTGTCGTTTTTAAGTATTGCATCAGCAAGCTCATACGTTTCTTCAATAGTAAGGTTACGCAGGCTTTCTATGGTTTGTTTTTTGTCCCAAGGGCATTGTGTGCGCAACTCGTCCATTATAGTTAGTATGCGCTCAAATGCTTTTAGTTTATCTTGTAATGTGTTCATTGTATAAATTAATTACGAATTAAAAATTACGAATTATGGTTGTAATCAGTTGTTTAAATTGGTACTGTTAGTATTTTATATGCTGTTGTTGTTAAGTTGTAATTTCATTAGTATATCCGTTTGTTCATCATCACCTAATTTAAAGATGTGTTTATCAAAAGCTACAAAATTATTTTTTGTGTAAAAATTTATTGCTCTTTCGTTATGTTCCCAAACGCCTAACCACAGGTAATTGCAACCAAAAGCTTGCGCAAGTTGCAATGCAGTATTGTATAATAATTGCCCTATTTGTTTTCCGTAAAATTCTTTTAACACATATATACGCTCTATCTCAAGTGCTTGCTCGTGTTTAAGTTCTGTTTGTGCTTGGGCAGTATTTATTTTTAAATACCCTATTACTTTAGTATTCAATTGCGCAAAATAAAATACTGAATTTATGTTGTTTAATTCTTCAGTTATTTTGGCAATAGAAAAACTATCAGCTAAATAATTACGCATATTTTCTTCAGAGTTTTCGGTAGCAAACGTTTCAATAAAAGTTTGCTTTGCTATGGCTTGTAATAGCTCAATATCTGTTAAAGTAACCTTTCTAACATCTATTTTCATTGTACTTAATTTCTATACTCTTTAGCGTAGCTCTTGCCGTATTTCTTTTTCTTAGCATCAGAGCGCGAAACTTTTATGTTTACCTTTTTGTTTTTGTCTTTTTTCTCTTGGCGCGATTTACCTTTAGCCACTACTTTTGGTTGGCGAATTTCAATCGTTTTCATATTTATTTTGGGTTGTTCATCTAGTGTTAAAACAGTAGATATTACAACCTCTTCGGGCATTTTTTTCATAGGTATTTTTTTACCCATAAGCTCCTCCACCTTTGTTTTATTTTCTTTATCGGCTTTGGTTATAAATGTAATGGCAATACCTTTTTTGTCGGCACGTCCTGTACGACCTATGCGGTGCATATAGTTTTCGGGTACTGGAGGCACGTCCATATTTATAACGTGCGATACTGCTGTAACGTCCAATCCACGGGCTATAATGTCGGTAGCTATAAGTATGCGGCTTGCACCACTTTCAAATTCGGCTACGGTTTTAAAACGTGTGTTTTGAGTTTTGTTACTGTGCATTACGGCAAGTTCATTAGCAAAGGAACGTTCTAAGCGTTCGTGTACATCGTCGGCAAGGCGCTTGCTCCCTGCAAATATCAATACTTTGGTCATTGCTTTATCCGTTTCTAACAAATGCTCTAAGAAATTTACCTTAGTATTAAAGTTAGGCACATTGTAGCCCAGTTGCGCTATGTTCTTGAGCGGCGTACCTGTAGGTGCCGCCTCTACTTTTAATGGATTATTAAAATAATCTTCAATTAATGCTTCTACCTCTTCGGTTATAGTAGCCGAAAACAATAGACTTTGGCGTTTTAGTGGTAATAAATCTATTATGTTTTTAAGTTGTGTTCTAAAGCCTAGGTTAAGCATTTCGTCCACCTCATCTATTACCAGTTTTTTTATAAACTTGGTTTGTATAGTTCCGTTTAGTATTAAATCAAGTAAACGCCCAGGAGTGGCTACTACCATATCTACTCCTTGGTTTATGGCCATTATTTGTGTTTTGATATTAGTACCACCGTATGCACCTGTAACAGCAAAATTGGTGTATTTAGCCAATTTTTCTACCTCTTCTACCACCTGTGCTACTAGCTCACGTGTGGGTACAAGTACTAATATTTCGGGGTTACGTTTTTTAGAAAATTTCCATTGGCGCATTAGTGGTAGCAAGTAAGCTACCGTTTTACCAGTACCAGTTTGTGCTATGCCCAATATATCTTTACCACCCATTATAGGGGCAAATGTTTTGTGTTGTATGGTAGTAGGGCGCTCAAAGCCTAAGTCGGCAATGGCGTTGAGTAATGAGTTGTTAAGATTTAAGTCGTTAAACGTCATAGTGTTTGTTTTATATTTGGCACTAAAGTACGCTTAATGTGTGGGAGTGAAAACTATTTGTTAATTTATATTTATTAGGCAACTAATATATAGTTGCTAACTCCGCTTTATTGTAAAAAATGGTGTGTTGTTAAATGTTTTTTATCATATCCATTTTTTATACTTAGTTTTGATAATCTAAAAATGAGCAACAACACTTACATAAAAAGTATATTAACTACATTAGTTTTACTATTGGCGTATGCCAATGTAAGTACGTATGCGTGTGCTCATTTTACGTTGTTAAAAAAAGAAAATACTTCAAAAACTATTTTTACCAATAGTACAACCAATACATCTGCCACTCATTTAGATTTTTGTACCGAGGTGGAAGATGAGTTAGAAGACGACCACGAAGACAAACTAACCAACGCTTATGTAGCTCCTAATTATATTACTTGCACCGCAACATATAATTACACACATATAGCACAATGCTATGCTACTAGTTATGCTACTACTAACTTGTGGTTTACTACACAACTGCCTATATACTTACGTATATGCAGCTTTCGTGTTTGATGTGTAATTAAATAATTTCTTGTATTAATGTCTTTTTTAGCGTTAGTTCCATCAAGTTTATTGCCGTGCAATAAACTATGCACTATTTTTTTAAGCGTATTCATTTTTAATTATTCTTCACAATGAAATCGGACAACACCACCTTCAATACACATGATGTATTGCACCACCTAAAACATTATTTGCCTGCACAAGCACCATTAAAAGATTTTGTGCATCACAATACATTACATGCTTTTCAGCAGTTAAAATTTTACAAAGGCATACATAGTGCGGCACAAATATTTGGTTATAAGGTTACACTATCTTTAGATGAGTACAGAGCCGCTTATGCCAGCGGGCGCATTCGCAAAGATGTGTTTACCAAACTAATTACTGATAAAAAAGGAGCTGCACACTTAACCGAATGGACTGATAAGTTGCTTAATAAATCCTACGACACATCGGTAAATGCACGTATAGGTAGCGTTAGAGCCAATTGGAAAGCACACTATCGTATAGATTTAGATGCGCTAGTACACCCCTTATTATTTAGAATATTATGTAGTTATTTAGATCAAGGTATTTCTATTTGGAATTTCCCTGTTACACAAAATGGTTTTTTAAATTCGTTACGCTCCTTAGAACGTAATAGTGCAACAAGTTTTTTTAAAACAAAACGTGCACAACATTTGTTGCAAAAAAACGATTTGTCTATTACCGAATTATTAGCCATAGTAGTAGGTAACGAAGCGTATTACGAGCATTATTTATACGACCAACAGTTTGCACACCAAGGCTGGTCGGGTATGGTAGGCAGTATTGAAACCGAGCCTCACACACTTATGGACTCACGTAAAATAACGGTGGAAGAGCTTATTACGTTTGAACTATTGTTAGAGATAGACGCGCTTGATGTAGCCTTTGGAGATACATGGGCACCATTAAGCACTAACATAAAACATGCCCCAACCCCAATAACTGCTGATGTTGCCACTACCGAACTGCACGAAATTATTAACCTATGGCAAGATGCTTACGAGTGGAGCTATTACGACCAAGTGTTGGCAGGCATTACATTAGACAAGAAAAAAACAACTCCCGTTATCGAAAAAAGTTTTCAAGCTATGTTTTGTATTGACGATAGGGAGTGCTCCTACCGCCGTTATCTCGAACAATTTGATACCTCTTGCGAAACCTTTGGTACGCCTGGTTTTTTTGGTGTTGAATTTTATTTTCAACCCGAAAATGGAAAGGCATATACCAAACTTTGCCCCGCTCCTATTACTCCAAAATACTTAATTAAGGAAAAAAACTCATCAACAAAAAGAGAAACTGATGTTAATTTTCATAAGCAAACCAACTCTTTATTTGCGGGTTGGCTAATCACACAAACTGTTGGTTTTTGGTCGGCAGTACGCTTGTTTGCTACTGTTTTTAAACCCACAGTAAGCCCTGCTACCGCACTATCATTTAAACACATGGATAAGTTTTCTAACCTATCTATTGAAAATAAACACATAACCGATGTTGAAAATGGTTTGCAAATAGGATTTACTGTGGAGGAAATGACAAACAGAGTAGAAGGCGTATTAAAAAGTATTGGGCTTGTTACCAACTTTGCACCACTTGTATATGTTATAGGGCATGGAGCAAGTAGTGTTAATAATCCACACTTTTCGGCGTATGATTGTGGTGCTTGCTGTGGCCGACCAGGCTCGGCAAATGCACGTGTACTTAGCTTTATGGCAAACCACCCACAAGTGCGCCAAGCATTAATAACACGTGGTATAACTATTCCTGCTACTACACAATTTGTAGGCGGATTAAGAGATACTACACGCGATGAGATTTCGTTTTTTGATATCGATGCCTTGAGTTCAATTAATAAAGATAAGCATTTACACAATGAATTAGCATTTAACAAAGCATTAGATTATAACGCCAAAGAACGCTCACGCCGTTTCGAATCTATTGATACTAAACAAAGTGCCGAAGATATTCACAAGCAAATAGTAGTGCGTTCGGTATCTATATTTGAGCCGCGCCCCGAGCTTAACCATGCTACCAACGCCCTATGCGTAGTGGGTAAGCGTGCATTGAGCAAGGACTTATTCTTAGACCGCCGTTCGTTTATGAACTCCTACGATTATAGTATAGATTTGGAGGGTAAATATTTATTTAATATTCTTAAAGCCGTAGCGCCAGTATGTGGCGGTATTAATTTGGAATATTATTTTTCGCGAGTAGATAACCAAAAACTAGGTGCTGGTAGTAAGCTACCACACAACGTTATGGGTTTATTTGGTGTTGCCAATGGTATTGATGGCGACTTACGCCCAGGTTTACCAAGCCAAATGATAGAGGTACACGACCCTGTACGTTTGTTGGTAATAGTAGAGCATTTTCCTGATGTAGTTTTAAAAACAATACAAACCGCTGACGCTACGTACGAATGGTTTGTAAATGAGTGGGTAAATTTGGTAGTTATACACCCCGAAACAGGCGCATTATGGTTGTTTAAAGATGGTGCATTTACCGCTTACCAACCGCTTACTAAAACTATAATTGCAGCAGCTAACCTCACTAGTTTTATTGAAACAAGTACCCACAATATTCCTGTATTATCTATTTAATAACTACGTATTATGACTTCATTACTTCATTTTTTTATACTCTTGCCAGCACTTGGTTTTATACTAAGTTTACTGGTATCCAACAAAAACGAAAAACTATTATCGGGCATAGCCTTTAGTACTGTAGGCATACACTTTGCTGGTGCTATAGCGTTTATTGTGTATTGGTTGCTTAACGAGCACCAAACACTTACTATCAAATACATTACACTATACTCTGCCAAACACTACGCTTTTTTCATTAATTTTTATTTTGATGAAATAACTGCGGTGTATCTTTTTGTAGGTTCGTTTCTTACGTATTTAGTAACAGTATATAGCAAGTATTATTTGCACCGAGAGGCTGGTTATAAGCGCTTTTACAATACTATTTTGCTTTTTTATGTAGGTTATACTATTGCTATATTTTCGGGCAATTTAGAAACCTTATTTATAGGTTGGGAAATATTAGGTATTTCTTCATTCTTGCTTATTGCATTTTACCGAGATAGATATTTGCCAGTGAAGAATGCTATAAAAGTATTTTCTATTTATCGTATTGGCGATGTGGGGTTGATATTAGCTATGTGGGCTGCGCATCATTTTTTTCATACCAATATTACTTTTAATGAATTAACGAGCAATGTGTTAGTACAAACTATGTTAGCTAAGAGTAATTATGTAGTGGTATTTATTTCGTTAATGATTTTACTTGCAGCAATAGTAAAATCGGCGCAATTGCCATTTAGTTCATGGTTACCCCGTGCTATGGAGGGGCCTACCCCCTCAAGTGCTATATTTTACGGTTCACTATCCGTACATTTGGGGGTATTTTTATTATTACGTACATTTCCATTATGGGAACATCAAACAGTAGTACGTATAATTATAGTTGTTATAGGATTAAGTACAAGCATTGTAACTACACTTATTGCACGTGTACAATCATCAGTAAAAAGCCAAATAGCCTACGCATCAATAGCACAAATAGGCATACTATTTATTGAAATTGCATTAGGCTTTCATACGCTTGCGCTAGTACATTTTGCGGGCAACGCATTTCTTAGAACGTACCAACTATTGGTGTCGCCATCGGCAGTAAGTTATTTAATAAAAGAGCAATTTTATAATTTTGTACCACGTGCACTTACAATAGAGGATTCGTGGCCTAAGCGCATAGAATACTCCTTGTACATACTTAGCATTAAAGAATGGAATTTAGATACAAATATGTACCGATATTTATGGAGTCCGTTAAAAAAAATAGCTAATACGCTTCATTTTTTAACGTTAAAACGTACTATTTATTTATTTGTAATTATGTACACTGTAGGGATACTACTTGTGTATAATGTAAGTAGTATTCCTACACCACTACTTAACTTTATACCCAATGTATTTGCATTTATTGGTTTGTTACTGGTATTAAAATCATTTGCCGAGCGCTGGAACGTAAACTTAAGTTGGCTGTTGATTATAATGAACCATTTTTTTATAGCTCTTGCTATTTCATTTAATGAACAATGTAACTTGCAACACATATTTATATACCTAAGCGGAGTAGTAGTAGCTGGCACACTGGGCTATGTACTACTTACTAAACTTAAAAAAGCCGAAAACAATATAGACCTTAATCAGTTTTATGGTTACTCGTACGAACATCCTAAACTTGCATTTTTATTTTTGCTAGCGTGCTTAGGTTTAGCAGGTTTCCCCATCACGCCCACTTTTGTAGGCGAAGATTTACTATATAGCCACATACACCCTAATCAGTTTATGTTGGTACTATTTGTATCGTTAAGCATTGTGGTTGATGGACTTGCATTAATACGTATTTATGCTCGTTTATTTTTAGGAACTCATGTTAAAACTACACACGAACGTGCTTACAAATCATCGTAGGTAATAAATATTGATTTAAGACTTTAGATATTAGACAAACAAACTACCAATGAAAAACTTTATACATACACACATACATCACATAACACATAAGTGCATAAGCGCCTATATGTTGTTGGGTATGGTGTGTATGTTAGGTATGGTTAATGTAGCTAAAGCCGATGAAAATACAAGTAACAAACTACACTACAAACAAGCGCATAACACTACACAGCTTAACGCAAGTGTAATAGCCGAACTACTTGACGAGGAAGAAGATGACGATGTAGATTTTATACACTTTTCGTACAACGCTACATTACCTACATTAAGTCCTGTAAAATATAGCTATACGCCTTATTTTAATACTACATGCGCTGTTAAAATAAATACAAACATAGCGCTATATAGTGCACCTCTTTACATAATATATAAGGTATTTAGATTGTGATAATTATTGCAACTACGCAAAGAATTATTCAATCATCAAATTAATTAATTTTCAAATTATATATATTATGTCGAATTTTAAACAATTGCCTGCAGATGGACTTGCGGGCTTAAAACAAAATTTTAGTAAAGATGCCTTATCAGGTTTCTTAGTGTTTTTATTAGCATTACCATTGAGCTTGGGTATAGCCAAAGCATCAGACTTTCCTGCAATATTTGGGTTAGTAAGTGCTATTATTGGTGGTGTAGTAGTAAGTTTTTTTGCGGGCTCTCGCCTTACTATCAAAGGCCCTGCAGCAGGCTTAATAGCTATATGCGGTGGTGCTATTGCTGCATTTGGCGGTGGCGATACTGGCTGGCACTTAGCACTTGGTGCAATAGTAGTAGCGGGTGTTATTCAACTACTATTTGGCATATTAAAGTTGGGTAAAGTAGCCGATTTTTTTCCTAGTGCGGCTATACACGGTATGCTTGCCGCCATTGGTATTATTATTATGAGCAAGCAAATACATGTACTATTAGGTATTGACCCTGCTACATTAAAAGGCAAAGAACCCTTAGAGTTATTAGCTATGATACCACATAGTATTGTTTGCGAAAATCCTCATTTAACCGAAATAGGCATAGCTTGTTTGTTGTTACTTATTGGTTTAAGCTATGTAAAACATCAACAACTAAAAAAAATACCTGCGCCACTAGTAGTGCTTATTATAGCTATTCCGTTAGGTATATTTTTACATGTTAAAACCGAAGGTGCAATAGCCAATTTTGCTTTAGTAAAAATAGGTAGTATTGTAGATGCCTTTACTAATGGTACGGTTATGAAAGGCGATTTTATTAGTCGTGGTGTAATTAATGCCGACTTTGGTGCATTACAATCTCACTTTGGCGAGTTTGCAATGTATGTTATTTTGTTTGCATTAATAGGAAGTTTAGAATCATTACTTACTGCCAAAGCCATTGATAATATTGACCCTTACAACCGCAAGTCGGACTTTAACAAAGACTTAATAGCCGTAGGTATAGGCAATACATTATCAGGCTTGATAGGTGGCTTACCCATGATAAGCGAAGTGGCTCGTAGCTCGGCAAACGTTAGCAATGGCGGTGTTACTCGTTGGGCAAATTTTTTTCATGGTTTGTTTTTATTAATAGCATTACTTATAGCTGTACCTATTATAGAAATGATACCTAACGCCGCACTTGCCGCAATGCTTATATACGTAGGAATAAAACTAGCACACCCACGCGAGTTTATACACATGTGGCACACAGGCAAAGAACAGTTTTTAATATTTACGGTTACTATAGTTGTAACCCTAACTACCGATTTGCTAGTGGGAGTAGGTACTGGTATTTTATTAAAATTTATTATTAATATGGTATTAGGCGCATCGTTTAGTAATTTATTTAAAATAAAAACCGCAGTTAAAACTGAAGGCAACAATTATAATTTGATAGTACAATCGGAATTATTGTTCTCTAATATTTTAGCGTTTAAGGCTACCTTTGCTAAAATTCCAGCAGGGCAACATTTAATAATTGATGTAGCTAATGCTAAAGTGGTAGATCATACATCAATAGTTACGCTAAATGCCTTAGTGAACGATTATAAAGAAGCAGGAGGAACAGCCAAGGTAATAGGTTTTGAAAACCACCGCCAACTATCGCACGCACCTACTTCTACACGTGTGCATAAGTAAATTGTATTTGTAACAAGGGAGCATGCTCCCTTGTTACAAATTATAAACACACACCTTGTTATACACATGGCTTTTGCTACTTTCGCAAATATAAAATAAACCTAATGAAAGACAGCAACACTACCGCAGGCATACAAGTTAATAAGTACATAAGTTCAAGTGGCTATTGCTCGCGCCGCGAGGCCGATGCCTATATAGCGCAATGCCGTGTAACTATTAACAACGAAATAATATTGCTTGGTGCCCGTGTACACACAGGCGATGTAGTAGCAGTTGATGGCGAAAAAATAAAAGTAAAAACACAAAACTGTATATACATAGCGTTTAACAAACCTGTAGGTGTAACCTCTACTACTGACACGCAAGATAAAAGCAACATCATATCGTTCATCAATCACCCAAAGCGAATATTTCCTATAGGGCGTTTAGATAAAGACTCCGAAGGATTAATACTACTTACCAACGATGGCGATATTGTAAACAAAATATTGCGTGCAGGCAACGAACACGAAAAAGAATATATAGTAACTGTAGAAAAAGCCATAACGCCCGATTTTGTTACACGTATGGCAGGAGGTTTAAACATACTTGGCGAAAAAACAAAGCCCTGCAAAGTGCAACAATTAGGCGGGAAAAAGTTTAAAATAATACTTACACAAGGGCTCAACCGCCAAATACGTCGTATGTGCGAAGTACTGGACTACCACGTTACAAGCCTAAAGCGTGTGCGTATTATGAACATACATTTAGCTGATATCCCTACGGGTAAATGGCGCAACTTATCGTTAGTGGAAATGGAACAACTACAAGGGCAATTGGTTACATCAAACAAAACCGAAAAAACAACTGTAGCTAAACCTAAAAAAGCCAACAAAGTATTTGACCCTAAGAAACACGAAGCTGCCCAATACGAACAAAAACCAAAACCAGCCAAAAAAGCAATAGCCCCCAAAAAAGAAGGGGGTAGAACTAGTACAGCAACGAAAAAAAGAGCTACCCCACCCAAAAAAGTAGCTAATACACGAAAAAGAAGGTAGTTTTAAACAAATATGTTTTTTTAGCTACTTTATAAAATAGTGTGTTATAGGCTGTATTTATTTTAATATAAAGCTTACTATTCATCAATCTTAAAAAAACATACTAATGAAAAACATAACCTTAACGTTACTAGTTTTAATACCCATAAATGCAACAGCACAACTACCTACTAGTCGCTTTAACGATGGGCTTAAAATATATTTAAGCAAAGACTCAGTATCGTGGTTAAAATCTACCATAGCATTGCAAACATGGGCACGCTATATAGATAATAACCCTGGTAGCACCCTAAACGGATTTGCACAACCCACCACTACCGATATAGGCATACGTAGGTTTCGTATGCAACTGTTTGGACAAGCTACGTCCAAGACATTTATATACACACAATTTGGTATAAACAATTTTAACTCCATAGCCACACGTAAGCAAGGTGCTTTTTTTCATGATTTAGCGGGCGAATACGGTGTAGTAAAAACCAAATTAAGTATAGGTGGAGGACTAAGTGGCTGGAGTGGTTTATCTCGCTATGCTTCGCCAAGCATTGCTACCACGCTATTATACGATGCTCCATTGTATCAGCAAGCTACTAATGATGTAAGCGACCAATTTTTACGTAAACTAAGTGTATATGCTAAAGGTAAACTTTCGCGTTTGGATTATCGTGTAGCTATAGCAAAACCCTTACCTATACAAACCGCTATTACTGCCGTAGATACTACACTCAGTACTACTGCTAGCTTTGCACCTAACCCACCTAAGTTGCAGTATCAAGGGTATGTAAACTGGCAATTTTTAGACCAAGAAAGTAACCTTACCCCCTACTTTACAGGGACATATTTGGGCAAAAAGCGTGTGTTTAATATAGGTACAGGAGCAGTATATCAGGCCGAAGCGATGCGCTACTTAGACGCAGGTGCAAAGTTATTTGCACCTATAACTTTGCTTTCGGTAGATGTGTTTTATGATAGTTACATTAACAAAGAAAAACAAAATGCAGTAACCACTTATGCTAGTTTTTCTAACTATAATTATGGCAAAAATTACATTCGTAATTTGGGCGTAATGAACGTAGCTAATGGTAGTACTAATGGTGCTGTTAAAAAAACATCGGGTGTAGGCAATGCCTTCCCTATGTATGGTACAGGCAATGTGTTATATGCACAAGCAGGCTATTTATTCCATAAAAACTTGTTGGGTAAGTTAGGTACATTACAACCTGTGGCAGATGTTACGGTGGCTAATTACAAAGCATTAAACTCACCTATGATAATGTATGATGCAGGCGTTAATTTATTATTAAACGGACACAATGCAAAGCTATCGCTTAACTACCAATCGCGCCCTGTATATAGCTACGATGCACCTACAGGCACAAGCAACGAAATAAAAAGTGCACGTCGTGGTATGTTTATAGTACAGTATCAACTATTTATTTAACAGTACAATTTTTACAATGTTATTAATTGAAAGTTATGTTTATGAGTTAGTAATAGCGTTAGCCATTACCTAAAAAAACGACTATGATAGTATACATATACTAATCAACTTATAACCATACAAAACAATAACCAATCTTAACACATAAAAGCTATTTTTAGTATTCGTAAAAAGTGTTTTTTAGGTGTAATAGACATTTCTGGTGTTTTTTTAGATACGTTTAGTTCAAGTGGACATTTCTGGTGGTGTTTATTTTATATGAGTGCTTAATAAATTCAG
>JBEBIC010000292.1:0-3248 GCA_040080595.1 Bacteroidia bacterium
AACTGTTGTTACAAGGGCGCTTTTTTGTTAAACGAGTTCGGTTTTAGAAACACTGACTATGATATACTTTACCACAGTATTAAATTTATAACCGCTTATGTTGAGTATTAATTTTGTGCTTTATTACTTGTTTTTTTTATTTAAGCTCATAATATAAAACCAACAATATAAAAACAACCCCGCAAAAAACAATGCGCCCACCAAACTATTAAGTGCGGCGTCAAACTCGGTTTTATTGTTTGCACTATTCATTCGCATAAAAGAATATCCAACACCATAAATACTTATACCTAACATAAAATAAAAACCTGTGCGTTCCAATCGTGCCCAATTGGGATAGTTGCGGGCGGGTACTACATAGTTGGGATTAGCGTTTTTAAACTTGCCTATAGTGCCATATTTTTTATAATGTACATCGGTTTTAATTGCGTTGGCAACAGGGATAGTTTTTGTGGTTAATAGTGCATCATATTTAGTACGCAAGGCATCATTACTAAGTATAGTATATGCTTCCATAATTTGGTTAAACAATTGAGCAGCTTCTGCCGAGGCATTATGATCAGGGTGATATTTATGGGCAAGTTTACGAAACGCACGTTTTACATCGGTACTTGTACACGAAGGTGTTAAATGTAATATGTGGTATAAATTGCGCATTAGCTTGTTTAATAATTGTAAAAATACATTTTATTACTACAATGGAGTACATACAAGAGTTAATAAATTATGTGTTGCACCATTGGTTAATACCATGTAAGTAACTAAACAATAGCTTGCAAAATGCTTACAATTTAACCTAAAATAACAAGCTCAAGTATAAAATACTACATTTGAGCATTGATTTAAACATTAAATGAATAGCACCTACACATCATTTATTACCAGTAAACTTACTGCCTTTGGGGTGGTAATAAAGCAATGGGTGCGTGCCAATAAAATAAAATCGGTCCTAAGTTTTGTGTTAATAATTGGGTACTATTTTGCATTGCCCCAAGTACTGTTTAACGTGCCGTATGCCACCGTAATAGAAAGCAGTACAGGCAATTTGCTCTCTGCCAAAATAGCTACCGATGGGCAATGGCGGTTTCCTGCACAAGACAGTGTACCGCTTAAATTTAAGCAATGTATTGTATATTTTGAAGACGAACATTTTTACCAGCACCCAGGTTTTAATCCTGCGGCTATGTACAGTGCATTTATACAAAATAAAACTGCGCACAAAGTAGTACGAGGCGGAAGCACACTTACCCAACAAGTAATACGTTTGTGTCGCCACAATAAAAAACGTACCTACTGGGAAAAAGCCATAGAACTTATTTTAGCTACTCGCTTAGAAATACGTGCTTCAAAGCACGAAATTATAGCCCTGTACGCTGCTCATGCGCCGTATGGTAGCAATGTAGTAGGGCTTGAAATGGCTGCATGGCGTTACTTTGGGCTACAGTCGCACCAATTATCGTGGGCGCAAAGTGCTACATTAGCTGTATTGCCCAATGCGCCAAGTTTAATTTATCCAGGTAAAAACCAACAAAAACTACTCAAAAAACGCAACACATTATTACTAAAACTACGCAAGCACAGCATAATAGACGCACTTACCTACGAACTTGCTATAAACGAACCCTTGCCCGATAAGCCATTTAACCTACCACAAATAGCACCCCATTTATTGCAACGAGTAGCCTTAAAACACGAGGGCAAACGCATTACTACCACCATAAATATTGACTTGCAAAACAGAGTAAATCAATTGGCACAAAACTATTACGAACAATACAAACGCAACGAAATACACAACCTAGCCATACTTATTATTGATGTAAAAAACCGTAACGTACTAAGCTATGTGGGTAACTCGCCCACCAACGCCGACCACAACAAAGATGTAGATATAATAACCGCTCCACGCAGTACTGGTAGTATTTTAAAACCGTTGTTATACGCCGCAATGCTTGATGATGGAGATTTACTCCCGAATACACTCGTGGCAGATGTGCCTACTCAAATAGCGGGTTATGTGCCACAAAATTTTAATTATACGTATGATGGTGCTGTACCTGCACAACGTGCATTATCTCGCTCGCTGAACATTCCTGCGGTGCTTATGTTACAAAATTATGGTGTGCCAAAGTTTTATGATGTGTTACAAAAATTTAAACTCACCACCATCAATAAGCACCCTACTCATTATGGTTTATCGTTGATATTGGGCGGTGCCGAGGCTAACCTGTGGGATTTATGTAAAACGTATTCAGCATTATCGGCTACGCTTAATTATTATGTAACGCACCAAGGCAAGTACCGTAGTAATGAGTTTTGCGAACCCAATTATTTGCACAATTATAGGGTTGATTTTGGGCAAACATCGCCACGCAAAAACAACGTGGGTGCAGGCGCAGTGTGGCTTACCTACAATGCCATGAAAGAAGTAAACCGCCCCGAAGGCGATGAGGCTTGGCGGTTTTATAATTCGGCATTGGAAATAGCATGGAAAACAGGCACCAGCTTTGGCAACCGTGATGCGTGGGCAATAGGTACTAACTCCCAATACGTGGTAGGTGTGTGGGTAGGTAATGCTACAGGCGAGGGTAGAGCCAACCTAACAGGCGTGGGTAGTGCAGCTCCTATATTGTTTGACGCTTTTAATTTATTACCCAAAGACAACTGGTTTGCAACGCCTACTAAAGATTTAGCAACCGAATATGTGTGTACATTAAGCGGACATTTAGCACAGGACGATTGCCCCAAAACACTGCAATTAATACCCTTAGCGGGCAAAAAAACAAGCGTGTGTCCGTATCATAAATTAGTGCATTTGGATAAAACGGAGCATTACCAAGTAAATAGCAGTTGCGAAAGTGTACAAAATATAGTAAGCAAAAAATGGTTTGTACTGCCCCCTGTTATGGAATGGTACTACAAAAACCTACACATAGATTATAAACAACTACCGCCATTTAGCCCTAATTGCGTAGGTACACAACAAGTAGTTATGGATTTTATATACCCAAAAACGGACAGTAAAGTATATTTAACCAAAAATTTTGATGGCATTATTCAACCGCTTATTTGCAAAGTGGCGTACTCCAAACAAAACGCTAAGCTATTTTGGTACATTGATAATGTGTTTAAAGGCACAACACAAACTTTCCACGAGATGCAACTAATGGCAAATACAGGCAAACACCGCATTACGGTAATAGATGAAACAGGTAACGAAATAAGTAGGCAAGTGGAAGTAATAAAAT
>JBEBIC010000293.1:0-3236 GCA_040080595.1 Bacteroidia bacterium
CCTACATAAAAAATCTAATAAGCAGCTACATAAAAAGCGATAGTGCCTACATTCATCTATTACGTGCCGACACAGCCTACATTAAATTTATTAGTAGTCAGTATCTAAAAAGCGATAGTGCCTACATAAACCTATTGCGTACAGATAGTATTTTTACTAATTACATGCAAGCTCACTACATACGTACCGATAGCATATACGCTGGTTTAGGCCGTTTTGATAGCCTTATAATAAAAGGTTTGAGTATAGATAGTTTGATAAAACAAATTACAAGTAATTACCTTAATAGTAAAGATACCGTAGTACTGAAATACCTCCGTGCCGATAGTATATACACACACCTATTGCGTGCCGATAGCGCATTTATAGGTTATATAAAAGCCAACACCATAAAAGCCGATACTATAATAGGTGGCTTTGGTAGTTTTGATAGCCTGTATGTAGGCGGGCAAAATATATTACAAACCATAAGCGATAGCATAGATGCTAAAGCGTGGCTAACCAAAGGTAACATAGCTACTAACAGTTATAAGTTAGGAACGCTTAATGCCCGAGATTTACACATAGTAACTAATAACATAGAAACGATAACCGTAGCCAATGGCACAGGCAACGTAGGTATAGGGCAAACCTTACCCGCCGCTAAGTTAGATGTACTTGGCAACATACAATTTTTTGGCGATCTTAAACCCGCAGGTTTATCAGGTACTACAGGCGATGTACTCATAAGCCAAGGTACTGGTGTAGCGCCTAAATGGGTGCTACCAAGCGCATTAGGAGTTACTGGTCCAGCAGGTGCTAACGGAACAAACGGAAAAAATAGTTTACTAAATACCAGTGTTGAACCAGCAGGAGCAAACTGTGCTAACGGCGGTAAAAAAGTAGAAAGCGGTATAGATACCGACAACTCAGGAGTGCTTGATGCAGGAGAAGTTACAGCAACTAACTACGTGTGCGATGGACTTGTAGGAAGCAACGGAACAAACGGTGCTAACGGAACAAACGGAAAAAATAGTTTACTAAAAACCACCAACGAACCCGCAGGAGTAAACTGTGCTAACGGCGGCAAAAAAGTAGAAAGTGGTATAGATACCAATAACTCGGGAGTGCTTGATGCAGGAGAAGTTACGGCAACTAACTACGTGTGCGATGGACTTGTAGGAAGCAACGGAACAAACGGTGCTAACGGAACAAACGGAAAAAATAGTTTACTAAATACCAGTGTTGAACCAGCAGGAGCAAACTGTGCTAACGGCGGCAAAAAAGTAGAAAGTGGTATAGATACCAATAACTCAGGAGTGCTTGATGCAGGAGAAGTTACAGCAACTAACTACGTGTGCGATGGTGCTACTGGGGCAACAGGTCCAACAGGATTAACTGGTGCAGTAGGAGCTACTGGCCCCGCAGGGCCCAGCGGTGCACTTAATGCGTGGGCATTATTAGGTAACGCAGGCACGGTAGCAGGTACTAACTTTTTAGGAACAACTGATAATGTGGACGTTGTTTTTAAACGCAACAATGTACAAAGCGGATTGTTAAACTCCATAATGGGTAACACCTCTTTTGGAGTAAGTGCACTAAACCCTGCAAATACTGGTGCAAATAACAGTGCGTTAGGGAAGGGTGCGTTAGAATTAAACACCACAGGATTTGGTAATACAGCAATAGGTCTTGCTAGTCTTAATCGTAACACTACTGGTGCTTTTAATACCGCTACTGGCGCCTCTAGCCTTCAAAACAACACTACAGGTAATAATAATACAGCTAGCGGAGCAAATAGCCTTAGTACTAACACCACAGGAGAATTTAATGTGGCTAATGGCAACAATTCCTTGTTTGCCAACACAACAGGAAAATCTAATATTGCTGTGGGGGTAAATGCGTTGTATTCCAACACTATAGGTGTACATAATATAGCTATTGGTTCTATGGTTGCTGCACAAGCTAGTTACGCACCACTTTATGCTAATATTTCGGGGCAATATAACATTGCAATAGGAAGCCGTACATTATGCTATAACACTACAGGAGGCTCAAATATAGCACAAGGCGACCAAGCTTTGTTTGCTAACACCACAGGGTATAACAACATAGCTTTAGGCGGTAGTAGTATGAATGATAATACTACTGGAGCTAGCAATACTAGCGTAGGTTTATTTTCACTGATGCGCAATACCTTAGGAGATTATAATACCGCAAGTGGCACTTGGGCATTATCTAGTAATACTACTGGTATAGAAAATACAGCAATTGGACACTATGCAGGACAAACTAATACTGTAGGAAACAACAACACCTATTTAGGAAGCAATACCGATGCTACCGCCAACAACCTTACCAAAGCTACTGCTATAGGCTACAATGCCAAGGTAGGCGCAAGCAACAGTATGGTATTAGGCGGTACAGGCGCTGATGCTGTAAACGTGGGTATTAACACTACCACGCCTACCGAACGTCTTGAAATACAAGGCTCTATAAAAATAGTAGATGGCACGCAAGCTGCCGGAAAATTACTTACTAGCGACGCCGCAGGAAAAGCCAGTTGGGGAACATTAAGTGGTTTAGGTATAGGTAATGTTTTAACAACAACATACACCATTGCCGACCCAAGTATAACTGCGCTTGCTACAACGTTAAGAAAAGTAGCTACCGTTACTGTGCCTGCAGGTAAATACATAGTGTTTTACACCGCTAATTTTGGGTATAGTGCCTCAACAACAGGATACAATACTGCCGTAGTAACAACAACTGATGTTTCGGGGTTAAGTCCACTAAGCGCAGGAGCAATGTCTAGTATGATAAAAGCAACGTGCAGTACTGTTTCTACCTCTAATGCAGGATGGATGCCTAACTCGCTTTGTATAACCAACTCTTCGGTGTACGAAACATTAGTACCTATTACGTTATATTTTAACGTAACAGGAAGTGCAGCTTATGGTTTATTGCTTAATGGCTTAGATTACACAAGTGTTGCCGCACCACTTTGGACACAATTTAACGTAATGAAATTGCAGTAATAACACCTTCATTTTTCAACCCTAATCACATAACAAAACATCCTCAATCTTATGAAAACACAGCAAAACAATAACGGTTTAATTTTTCACAATGTATTAAATAAACTAAAATTAAGCGGCTTGTCCGCCCTGTCAAGGTTTACATTATACATCATACAAGGTACAATCTTATTATCTCTAACCGCCCACGCCCAAAACAACGTAGGTATAGGCACCACC
>JBEBIC010000294.1:0-3231 GCA_040080595.1 Bacteroidia bacterium
GCTACACAAAACAATTACTCATCTATTAACGAACAGTTTGATTATAACGAATTAAGTGTAACGCCCCAAACCCTTACTTACAAGGGGGTACAGGCACAATGCATTGTATTTGCAGAGGGAGTTTATGTAAGTAATAATCCGTTTTTTAAACATATACTAATGAAACCCACCAAAGGCGATGTGTTTAAAATAGAAGCCGACTTATGCCAAGATTATGTATTAAACAAAGGATGTTTTTTGATACCCTACGCACCTCAAAAATTCATCATAGGTTCTACGTATAATTGGCAAGATACCACCTGGGAAGCTACTGCTGCGGGTAAAGCAGAACTACTTGCTAAAGTAAATGACTTAGTGGAAACGCCCTTTGCTATTACCGAACATACTGCTGGTGTGCGCCCTACTACCCACGACCGACGCCCAACATTAGGCACGCATCACACGCATAAAAACATGTTTGTATTTAATGGTTTAGGCACTAAGGGTGTATTATTAGCACCTTATTTGGCTAATCACTTAGCGCAATACATGCACAACGAAATAGAATTAATGCCTGAAGTAAATGTGAGTAGATATAAAGTAATTACGAATTAAAAATTACGAATTACGCCTGCGCTTATAAATTATTTAGTCTATCGCCCAAATACTTACCCATACTAAAACACGCCTGCAATAAGTAACCACCAGTGGGAGCGTCCCAGTTAAGCATTTCGCCTATAGCATAGTGGTTGGGCAGTTTTTTTAGCATAAGGTGTTCATCTACTTCGTGTAGTGCAATGCCCCCAACGGTAGATATAGCTTGGTCTATAGGAGCAACCCCTGTTATATGCAATGGGTACTTTTTTATAAACGTACTTAGTTGTTGCGGGGTATTATACTCAGCTTTAGTAGTGCTATGTTTAAGTAATGCTATGTGTGTAGGGTTTAGTTTTAGTTTTTTTTGCAATACATCTTTTACAGATAAATTACCTCTATTGTGCAAAAGTTCTACTATGCTTTCTGTACTTAATTCAGGCTTAAAATCAATATACACAATGGCAGTTTGTGTAGCTAATAATTGCGGGCGTATAGCAGCACTCAAGGCATATATACCGCTACCTTCAATACCAAAAGTAGTGAGTACTACCTCGCCTTTTTTGTGCAAAGTACCACAACTAAGTGTTACGTTTTTTAGAGCTTCGCCTTCAATAATTTTTATTAATGTACTGTCCCAATTTATTTTGTACGCACAGTTCGACGGATAAAAAACTTCGGTATCAATGCGGTTGTTCTTAATTATATTTAACCAAGCCCCATCGCTACCTGTAACTTTCCAACTTGCACCACCTAGTGCAAACACAACAATATCAGCCGTTACAGTCACTTCGGTAGTGTTGTGTGTAAATGTTAATTCGTTAGTAGTAAAGCTAGTAAATGTATAATTGTAATGTATGTTTACGTTGTTGTTGGTCAAGCAATTTTCAATAGCTTTTAATACCTGTATAGGCTTTGTGCCTTTGGTTGGAAATACACGCTTGCTTGTGCCTACATAGGTGTTAATGCCTATTGCACTTAACCAAGTTCTAAAATCCGTTGCCGAAAAATGCCCTAAAAACGGTGCTGTAAAAGCTGTTGGCGAATATCTAGTTGCAAAATCAACTTCGTTTTCGCTATGCGTTAAGTTAAAACCACCTTTGCCTGCAACTAAAAATTTACGCCCTAAGGCAGCGTTTTTTTCATACAGATTAATGATGTATTTATCACTATTTAAAGTGCTTGCAAGCATTAGTGCTGATGCACCTCCGCCTATTATTGCTATTGTTTTTTTAGTCATAATTTATACTACAAACATACACGCATTTTTTGTAATCAAATGAATACTAAGTTTACGTATTAATTATTATTTTTAAGGGCTGTACATCAACACTAAAAAAAACTTAATAAATGAAACTCATCGCTATTATTCAATGTGTACTTTTACTGTCGCAATGTAATACTTCAAACTCTACTCCAATGAACTCAACCCACGAAACACAAACAAGCACAACACCCGCATCAACCAACGATACTCTACAAGTAGCCACTTTTGCAGCAGGCTGTTTTTGGTGTGTAGAAGCACAAATAGAACAACTACAAGGCGTATCCAAAGTAGAGTCGGGCTATATGGGTGGCACCGTTAAAAACCCAAGCTACAAAGACGTATGTACAGGTTTAACAGGCCATGCCGAAGTAGTGCGTGTAACCTACAATCCACAACTAATAGCGTACACCAGTTTATTGCAAGCGTTTTTTGGTTCGCACGACCCTACTACACTTAACCGCCAAGGGGGCGATGTAGGCACACAATATCGTTCATCGATATTTTATAGCAATGCCGAACAAAAAGAAACGGCACAAAAAATTATAACTGCACTTAACAATGAACATGCTTACGAAAAGCCTATAGTTACTGCGCTTGAGCCATTGGCTACGTTTTACCCAGCCGAAGATTATCATCAAAATTATTTTAGTTTAAACGGCGAACAACCTTACTGCCAGTTTGTAATAGCTCCTAAAATGGAAAAATTTAAAAAGGTATTTAAAGAGCTGTTGAAGAAATAAACTCCCACTATACACGCCTAACATTGGCTCACGCAGGGGTGTGAAATTTTACAGTTAAGTTAAAAGATAATAATTACAGCTTTTACCACACATATATAAAATGTTAAAACCCAAAACGATTACAATAGGCGATTTTAAATTAGAGCCACCGAGTTTTAATTTAAATCCTGAAGATGAGAAATTAGGAATAGAATTATTAGAATTATTCTCTTTAAAGGAAGTAACTAAATTTAATAATAATATTGAACTAAGTACACATTTCGATGCGGAAAATAGAATTTATAATATTGTATGTGCGTTTCAAAGACAGATCTCTTACACGTATCGTTTATATGATATGAAAGTTGATAAATTAATTGGAA
The DNA here is from genome assembly GCA_040080595.1 of Bacteroidia bacterium. GTDB lineage: Bacteria > Bacteroidota > Bacteroidia > UBA4408 > UBA4408 > JACMRI01. The sequence continues at coordinate 2,943 of JBEBIC010000294.1, forward strand.
TAATAGAACTATTAGCCCCTATTAGTGTCAATGAATCACACGGGTCAATATCGGGATTTTGTTTTCAAACAGGAGATGCTGTTCAAAATGATATTTGGTTAATTGAGTATTATTTGCATCCTGATTATTGGCGAAAAGGAATAATGAAGAAAGCTGTCTCCTCAATCATGGAAGAGTTATTTAATCAAAACGCAAGATGTGTCGCAGCGGTCTGTCATAATAAAAATATTGCAGGTAATAATTTTTTATCAAACTTAAAATTCATTAATATGGTCAACTATAAAAACAT
>JBEBIC010000060.1:0-13779 GCA_040080595.1 Bacteroidia bacterium
ATAATGGTAGTAACGGTTTGGCGTGACGCTGCTGTATAATCGGCAATGTCTTGGTGGGTAAGCATCATTTCCATTTCAACACTATCACCATTTACTTTGCCATGATAACTTGCGTAGCGTTTAAAAAAATCGTGTATGCGTGTATCTACATCTTTAAATATAAGGTCTTCGTATTTTTGTTGAAACGAAATTAATTTTTCGTTTACTATATTGCTGTAACTAATACTCAACGAGGGGTTGTTATGCAGTACTTTTTTAAAATTTTCCACTTCAAAAAAACACAATTTTACATCGTCGCTTATTACCTTGGCGTACTCCGTTTTATTATTAGTGATAGTTGCGTTTATATGTCCAAAAATATCGCCTTCGGTTAATATTTCAGATATTATTTCCTTGCCATTAGGGTCTTCGCGGCATATTTTAACTGTGCCTGCTTTTACGATAAATATTTTTTTTGTTTCTGTTTCCGAAAACGAAATAATGTCGTTTTTACTGGCACTTTTCATATTTGAAATAATGCACAGCGTATCTATTTCAAGCGCAGTTAATTGCTCAAATAATTTATGATTGCGTAAGTACCAATGGGTATTATCTTGCATTTGTTATTTATTTATTAATGTTACTAATTGTTGTATTGCAATAGCTATAAAAAGTACCGCCAACACTTTGTAATACCATCTGTTATTCATTAAACTTACAACATTTTTTTTGTATTTAGTTACTACTCCTATCAAACTAATTAACAATAGCAACGCTCCTAATCCCGCTCCTACTATATACGCTAATTTATGTGCTTCGGTTTGTAGTTGCAATAAATGCGTGCTATTAAAATATACTTGCACCATTATCCAAAAAGGTAACAACTGTGGGTTAAGCATAGCCAACGAAACCCCTTTAAACACATAACTGAATGCCGTTGTATTACTTATTTCTACATTGTGTTGTATAACAACAGGCGTATGCTTTTTAAACCATAACACCGCACCAATACACCACATTAGTACTATAAACAGTAAGTTAAATATATAGTTTACCGTTGTGTTTTGTAACAAAAACTCATTGGCATATACTGCCAACGCACAATATATAAACTCGGGCAACACACCACCTATAGCTACCATAAACGCTGGCTTTTTACCATGTTGCAGCGTAGTGTTTATTACATACAAGTTTACAGGCCCTAATTGTAAAGAGCCTACACAGCTTACGGCACTTGCTGCTAATAGTATGAGTAATGATGTTAAAATGGCAGTAGTTTATTTTAAAAATTATTTATTGAGTTTCTTCCCATTAAAACACCACACTCAATTTAAAATTAATTAAACGTGCGCTAAGGTTGTTAGGCACAGGATATAAGTGGTTGCTAATGTCTTTTATCCATGTTACGCTTACTTCGTTTTCTAAGCCCAATACGTTAAACACATCTACATTTATCCACATACCTTTTATAAAGCGGAGTGCGCCTTTGTTTTTATATTCTTTAGTATCGTCTTTTATCATAAATGCAGTGCCAATATCTACCCTACGGTAAGGGCGCATACTTAGTACTTGTTGATATTTTTTTTGTGTTGGTGGGCCATAGGGCATACCTGAACCAAATACCAAATTAAGGTTCATTTTTATCCATGGAAAACGCTCTATATAATCTTGAAAAAATATACCCAAAGTAATGCGTTGGTCGGTAGGGCGACGTATATAACCTGGTGTTTGTTGTATGCTATCGGCTTTTACATCATCAAAAGTGTAGCCTGCAAATATTTTTTCGCCTGATTTATTGTAGTAGTTATAATAGCTATCATCAGTTAAATTTTCGGCAGTTTTAAGGTAGGATAAACTAAACCAGCTTTCGGCATTTTTAACAAACTCTCCGTTTAATTTTGCATCGGCACCATAGGCATATCCTTTGGAGTTGTTGGTAGCAAAGTAACGCAGGCGAACATTGTCCACTTCGTAAGGCACAAGATTGTTTAGTATTTTGTAATAGGCTTCGGTGGTTAGTTTAAATGGTCGTTTCCACAATGTAAATATATGATCCATAGCACCTACAAAATGTATTGATTGTTGTGCTTTGAGTGATGTGTTTAATTGCCCTTTAAAATCGCGCATTTCACGATAAAATGGGGGTTGATTATACACACCCGAACTTACTCTAAATGCAAATTTCTTTTCCCATTTGGGTATAATACTTAATGTAGCACGTGGCGATATTAGTAGCTGTTTATTTACGTTCCAATAACTAAACCGCACACCTGTACTAAAGCCGTATATGCTGCTATCATTGGTGTTAAACTTATTTTGATAATATCCACTTATGCGTGTTGATTGTAATTTTAAATCGCTTTTAAGTACATAAGGAAGCTGCACTACGTTAGCCGAATAGGGTATTAAATATCCGCTAGAGTCGTTGTACTGCCATTCGCTTATGTGGTCGGTTATGTTTTCTTGTTGCAAACGCACGCCCCATAGGTGTTCCATACGCTTGTGTGTATGCGTACCCTTATGCTCTACATAAGTTACACGTGCATTTAGTTGGTTGCGTGTATGGTTTAAAAACGTACCTATACCTCTGTTAAATTTTACATCACCTAAGTTGCTACTACCTGGTGTAGTTTCTACCTCATCTATACTGTACTGCCCTTGTGTGTTGTTATTTTCTTCTTCAACCGTATTAAAATTAGAACTAATAAATTTTAGCTTAGTATTTTTATTTGGGCTGTAAGTAGCTGTTAATGCTGCTGTTGATGTAGTGTAGGCATTTTTTTCTTGCCCATCATAATACACCGTAAAACGTAAAAATTGTTGCAACGTACCAAAATCGGTAGTGCGAGTAGTAGGAGTAAACAAATAATTATTCTGTGCTAAATTACCCAAAAAAGCCAATTCAAAATTTTCGGTAACATCATACGTTAAGTACGTTTGCACATCGGTAAAGCGAGGTTTATAATCGCCTTTGGTTTCTAAGGTTTTAAGTAAATATGAATTTTGTTTGTGCCTTGCTCCTAACTGATACGTAAACCTATGATTCTTGGAACAGCCCTCTATATGCAGGTTTCCACCCAATATACCTGCTGATGCACTTCCGCCAAACGTGGTAGCTTTGCGGTATTTAATATCTAATACACTACTCATTTTATCGCCATACTTGGCATCAAAACCACCTGCGCTAAATTGTATATTGCTTACCATATTGCTGTATGCAAAGCTCAAGCCCTCTTGTTGTCCACTACGCACCAAAAACGGACGATACACCTCTATATCATTTACATATACCAAGTTCTCGTCAAAACTACCGCCACGCACGCTATACGTGCTACTTAGTTCGTTGTTGCTTACTACACCTGGTAAAGTTTTTAATATACTTTCTAAGCTACCGTTGGGGTTTACGAGTACTCGTATCGTTTTAGGGTCAATGCGTGTAAGTGTGCTACGTGCTTGTCCTTTATCTATAATTATAGCTTCGCCCAAGTCTTTTATATCAGGTTCAAGGGCAACTTCCAACTGCTTACGTTCGTTGGCCTGTAGCGCATTTACAATTATGTTATACGATTTGTAACCTAATAGTTGTATGGCTATTTTTGTTTTGGTTGATGCGGGTATTTGCAATTCAAAATATCCGTTTACGTTGGTAGTTGTACTTAGTGCTGTACCCTCTACGCCTACTAAGGCATCGGCTATGCGAGTGTTTCCATTGCGCACTACGCCATATACTGTAGCAGTACTTTGCGCCATTGCGGTAGCACAAAAAATAAACGTAACAACAAACGCAATTATCTTATACATGTATAACGTTTATTTTTTTTGCTCTTTTTTCCACGATTTTATAAACTGCGACCACGCCACTGGGTTTAGCCAGTTGTTGTTAGCGGCATTTGCCACATACATTTGCGAGTACTGCTGTTGCTGCACTTGGCGATACGCCATTTGTGCATCGTTTTCTAACTGGGTATAATTTGCGTTGTTTTTTATACGTTCCAAATTCATTGTGGCTACTTGCGTAAGTCCATTATCCAAATTCAAATTAATAAACGCTTGCTTAAATTGCTCCTTGCTTGGCCAGTTTTTAATTACAACTTCTCGCAATTGTATAGTGTCTTTACCTAATGCTTGTATGAGCGAATATTTATTTTCGGGCAAATTACTGGGTATAATAAATTGTTGCTTTCGGTAGCCAATAGCACTAAACTCTATGGTATCGGCCTCTTGCGCTACAAATGAAAAGTAACCAAAATAGTCGCTTATTGTACCACGTTTGCTATGCCTAATTATCACTGATGTATAAGGTATAGGGTCAAGACTATCATTGCCTATTACCACACCCGAAAACTGTACTAACCTGCGTTGCGAGGGTTGTTGGGCTTGCGTATATATTGCGCTTAAAAATAAAAAAGTAAGGAGAGTAATTAATTTCATAATGTATATAACGGATAAATGAAGGATTTAGTGTGTGAAATGTTAAGATATTGATATAGAGTTGTCGTTAGTGTTGATACAAAATTTTGTTCCTTCTAAAAAATCAAGCCCAAGAAGTCCGTTATAATCTGAAAATATACCATGAGCTAAAAAATCATATACTTGAATTTGAAATTTTGATTTAAATAAACCCAATGATTCAACTATTTTTATTTCAAACACATCAGTTTCAATAACACCATTGGCAGTTTCTATTTCAACAGTTCCCATGCTATCTTTTAAATCATACCCTAATAAATACAACGCATTACTATCTATTGTAGTATTGGTAGCACCTGTATCTAAAATCATTTTAAGTTCGTATTTATTATCAATTTCAACATTAACTAATATTAATCCACTTTCAGGTTCTCGTTTAAATTTATAAGTCATTCTTAACTCTATTAAAAACGCCTGTCATTTTTCGAGAAGACTTAAAAACACCTGTATAAATGAGTGTTATTTTATCAAAATCTACTACTTTATCTCTACCTATGTAACACACTTCTTTTTTGTCTTTACTATGAAATAAGGGAATGCCTTGCAAAACATCAATATTACTGTTATCCATAGTAGGATTGCCCAGCAAAACCCACTCGTTAGGGTAAAGTTGTTTTATCTCTACAATATTTAATGCTTGTGCCATTTTAGGTTGTTGTAAATTATTACTATGTTAAATATACGTTTTTTATTGCTAACACAATCTTACTATACAATATAACTTAAGCCCATGTAGCCAACACATCAACGCCACCTTTTACAGCTTGGTTCATGGTTACGTTTATGGTAGTGCCTATAGGTAAATAAATATCCACACGCGAGCCAAATTTTATAAATCCAAACTCGTCGTTTTGTTGGGCTACATCGCCCTCTTTGCAGTACCACACTATACGTCTAGCAAGCGCTCCTGCTACTTGGCGGAATAATATAGCTTGTCCATTTTTATGCTCTACCACTACTGTTGTGCGTTCATTATCGGTACTCGATTTTGGGTGCCACGCTACCAAATACAAGCCTGCATGATACTTTACATATTTTACAATTCCACTTATTGGGAAACGATTAATATGCACATTTACAGGACTCATAAATATAGATACTTGTATGCGTTTGTCTTTAAAATACTCGGTTTCTACGGTTTCTTCTATTACCACTACTTTACCGTCGGCTGGGCATATTAGTTGGTTATCGTTAAAGGTACGTGTACGGTTAGGGTTGCGAAAAAACTGTACTATTACTATTAAAAAGAAAACGCCTACTGCATTTAATAATCCTTTGATAATAGGATTTTGAGGAAATACAAAATGTCCTATTGCGTACATAACGGCCACAACTACTAGTGCTATTATTAAACTGGGGATTCCTTCTTTGTGAAATTTCATAATGTGCTTATAATTAAAATGGTTTGTTTGAGTTTATTAATTAATGCCAAAAATAACATAAAAAAGCAGTAATAATACCCCTAAATAAATGAGGGGATATAAATGGTTAAAAACTCAGTACATATTTACTTTTCACATCTCATTTAAAAATATATTTTTGTGAATAAATAAAAACTAATTCAACACATAAAAAAACATGAACATTCCAGCTAATTTAAAATACACTAAAGACCACGAGTGGGTAAGTATTAATGGTAACGTAGCCACTGTAGGCATTACTGATTTTGCACAACATGAGTTAGGCGATATAGTTTACGTAGATATTAAAAGTGAAGGCGACCAACTAGCCAAAGAAGAAATATTTGGAACAGTAGAAGCTGTAAAAACCGTTTCGGATTTATTTATGCCACTATCGGGTAAGGTTATTGAAATAAACAAAGGCTTAGATACCGCACCAGATGCAGTAAACAACGATGCTTACGAAACAGGCTGGATGATAAAAATAGAATTAAGTAACACCGCAGAAGTTGCCGAATTACTTGATGCTGCTGCATATACAGCATTAATTGGAGCATAGTACTTTACCACCATTCCGTAATAAAAACATACTACCAAAGTCTAAAACTTTGTTGTACTACCTAATGCCCGCACTTGTGTGGGCATTATTTATTGCGGTACTTTGTGGTATGCCAGGCACAAGCGTTCCGCACGTATCGTGGTTGGAGTTATTAAGTTTTGATAAACTGGTACACGCTTCTTTATTTTTTGTACTTACTACATTAAGCTATATAGGCATTCATTCCAAATATAAAATTGCGTACTTTAGTGCCGAGCCTATTTATTTTGGCACATTACTCATAAGCATTGCGTATGGCGGAGTGTTAGAACTCCTACAAAGTGCCCTATTTGTGGCACGTAGCGCCGATGTGTATGATTTTTTCGCCAATAGCTTTGGGGCAATAGTAGCCAGCATTTATTTTAATAGAATTTTAACTTTAACTAAAAAATACATTCCTTTTATATAACCTGAATACCAATTACCAATTACGTTTAAATTAAAGTAGTAAATACAACATTTTACAGTTTAAAATCAACTATTTACGAGTGCATAATATAGCAATAAATAATTACAATTACTTACCAAATGAGCGATAATTTATACAACCAACGTGGAGTATCAGCATCAAAAGAAGATGTGCATAATGCCATAAAAAACAGCGATAAAGGCATTTTCCCTAAAGCATTTTGCAAAATAATACCCGACATAGCCGCAGGCGACGAAGCGTTTTGCAACATAATGCACGCTGATGGCGCAGGTACTAAATCATCATTGGCGTATGCCTATTGGAAACAAACGGGCGACCTTAGCGTATGGCGTGGCATAGCGCAAGACGCTGTAGTAATGAATACCGACGACCTACTGTGTGTAGGCGCATTAGATAATATACTATTAAGCAGTACCATAGGGCGCAACAAACGTTTGATACCTGGCGAAATAATATCAGAAATAATAAATGGTACGGAGGAACTATTGCAACAACTACGCGACCACGGTATAGGCATACACAGCACAGGTGGCGAAACTGCCGATGTAGGCGACCTTGTACGCACTATTATAGTAGATTCTACCGTATTTGCACGTATGCCACGCAAAAATGTAATAAGTAACCACAACATAAAAGCAGGCAATGTAATAGTAGGTTTTGCATCGTATGGGCAAGCATCGTACGAAACCCAATACAATGGCGGTATGGGGAGCAATGGCTTAACATCTGCCCGACACGATGTATTTAGCAAAGCCGTAGCAGATGAGTTTCCCGAAACGTATGATAATGGCTTAAACCCAGCAGTAGTATATTGCGGACAAAAATTATTAACCGACAAAATAACTATAAACGATACCCTTAGTGTTGATGCTGCCAAATTAGTACTGTCGCCTACACGTACCTATTTACCTGTGTTTAAACAGATATTAAAAAACTATCGTGAAAAAATAGACGGCATTGTACATTGCAGTGGTGGTGCGCAAAGTAAGGTATTGCACTTTACTAACAACGTACATATTATTAAAAACAATTTATTTGATGTACCTCCATTATTTAACCTCATACGTGAACAAAGCACGGCATCGTGGGAAGAAATGTACAAGGTGTTTAACATGGGGCATCGTATGGAAATATATACTGATGAAGCCACAGCCCTTGATATTATTGCCATTGGTCAATCATTTAATATTGAGGCTAAAATAATTGGACACGTACTCCCGTTTGACGGAAATAAAGTAACCGTACAAACACCTTGGTGCGAAGTGAGTTACTAAAAATTTGCACCTTAATATATTATACATTACCTTTAGCCCAACAACTTAAAACAAGCTATGAATAAACTATTACTAACAACAGCAGTAATTACTGCACTTTTACCCACACTACTTACAGCACAAGTAAACCAACGTAGCGCACCTGCACACAATGTAGCACCTATGGCGGTTGTAGCCAATATTATAAGTTATGGTTATGTGGCTAATGGCACGCAAACTATGGACTTAACATTAAATCTTACCAATACTGATGGCGAGTATGCCGATTCTATAGCCATAACTTTCCCCGCAGGAATAACCCCTACAGGTACTCCTAATCTTACGTTTCCTACACGTGCCGATGGTGGCGGATTGGAAAACTACAACGGAATAGTAGCTGGGCAAACCATAACTTGGGGAGCTAACACTAACGATTTTTGGGGCGGTATAGCGGGGCAAAATTTAAATTTTAAAGTTGATGTAACCGTTGGTAACATTACAGGAAATCAATCAGCTAGTTTTCACGTATCGGGCGATGGTTATTACCAATTTAACTTTCCTGGCGATGTGAATGGTACATTTGTAATAGCACCAAAATTGGCGGTTGATTTGCGTGTAATAAACTTTTTTGTACCGCCATTTAGTTGCTTTAATGGCACTAATGAAATTATAGAAATATGGTTGCGCAACGACGGTAAAACCACACTAACAGGCGCCACCGACTTATCGTATCAAATAAATGCTAACCCTACCATTACCGAAACAGTAACACAAACTGTAGCCCCCAACGATACTATTAAATACGTATTTAATGCTACTGCCAATTTTAGTACTTTGGGTGCATATACCATACAAGGTTCGGCGGTTAATGCGCTCGATGGCGATTTTTCTAACAATCAGTTACAGGTAAATTCGTATTCGTACCCGCAAAACAGCATACCTTACAGTACAGGTTTTGAACGTGCGCCCTCATCAGAATTATTAAACTGGTACGGCGAAGATAACGACTCTCCAAACACGTGGGACACCACCACCATAGACCCTCGCACAGGTACCCTATGTATGCGTATGTTGGAAACATCAGCTACATCGTGCGATGATTATTTGTTTTCGTCGTGCTTGGCATTACAAACAGGTAAAACGTATAATATAAGTTATTGGAAAAATATGGCAACAGGCTATTATGGTAGCTTTGGGGCTTACTTGGGTACAGGTCAAAATTCATTATCTATTATTAAAGTGCTTAGCTCGCTTGACACTGTACCCTCAAATGGTAAATGGATAAACGATAGTATTAATTTTACTGTAGCATCAAGTGGTATATATCACTTAGCTTTTTTAGCACTTAATTATTCGCAAAATGCAATAGCGCTACGCCTTGACGATGTACATCTTAATGATGTAAGTGCGCTTGTAAACCTTGCTACTACTGTAAATAATAATGAAGCTACAGTATATCCTAATCCAGCAACAGGTAGTATTACCGTACTTTCGTCAAACGACTTAACTACGTTGGAAATATATAATGTAATGGGACAATTGGTACACACGCAAGCCACTACTAACTTAGGTAAGAATACAGTAAACGTAAGTAATTTGGCTAACGGACATTACACTTTAAAGCTCATAACCAACACTAACAACAGTATTTACAAACATATTGTAATACAAAATTAAGAACTCGTAATTAACCAAAACTCTAAAATATAAAACAACATCAATTATGAAAAAAAATTACATTTTAGCCATAGCGGCACTAAGCATTTCAACAGTAAGTTTTGCCCAGCAATGGGGCGGTGTTACCACACAAACAGGTACTATATATAGAGCAGGTACAGTAGGTGTAGGTGTAACAGCTGTGCCTACCACAGTAGATTTTATGGTAAATAACAGTACGCGTTTGGCGAGTAAATTTGTGTTGGGCAATAGCCTATTAACAGGCACTTACCAAGCTACCGAATCGGTAGTGCAGGTGTATAATCGCAATAGTAAATTTTCTCGTTTAAATGTAATATCGGCAGCTAGCGCCACAAGTAATTTATCATTATCAATAGATGCTAACTTAACGGGTAGTACTGGTATTGCTTTGGTAGCTACAGCAGCGGCTAATCAAAAACCATTTGATATAAACATGTATGGTACTACAGCATTAACTATTACCAAAACTGGGCAAGTAGGTATAGGTACAGGAGCTACCGCATTGGGTACTATGAAACTTGCCGTAGAAGGTACAATAGGCGCACGTGAAGTAAAAGTTACACTATCAAAACCATGGCCTGATTATGTGTTTGAAGAAAACTACAAACTAATGAGCATACAACAAGTAGCTAATTATTTAAAAGTAGAACGCCACTTACCTTATATGCAAAGTGCTAAAGCTGTTGAAACCGAAGGTACACAATCGTTAGGCGAAACACAACAAAATATGTTACGTTCGTTAGAAGAACTTTACTTACATGTAATAAACTTAAAGGCCGAAAACGAACAACTAAAACAAGAAATGCAAGTGCTTAAAAACACTTTAATAACTAAATAATACGCACCATGTACACACGTTATTTATTAGCGCTATGTTGTGCTGTAAGTATGCACACAACAAGCAGTGCACAAATAATTCGTAAGAATTATTTGGAATTTGCAGCTTCAGAAAAAACCGATTATTTAGGCGCACTTACCCTAGTATGGGCAGGTGGAGTTAATACGGTAGGTAAGGGTACTTACTTTGCCGATATTCATGGCTCGCACTTTGGTACTAACATACACTCTATGCGTGGCGATGGTTCTAACTTTACGTCGTTTCACCGTTTCATGTTGTTACACTATGAGTTAATGTTGCGCACGTCTGCTCCACAGTACGATTACTTAGCATTGCCGTTTTGGGATTGGCGTAACGACCCTCCAAAAAACATTGCACTACCATTAACAGCGGCTAACAGCCCCAATTTTTGGTATTTTGATATGCTAGACCTTAACAAGTTTACTGGTTGGGGTATTACACGTGCAGCATCGCTAAGTAGTTTGAGTAGCTTACCCTCGCAAACAACCTATACCAATGCCGTAACAAGCCCTACGTTTTGGTCGGCCACTGCTACTTCGTTTTCACGAATATTAGAGGGTAATAACCATAACGGAGGTCACGTATGGGTAGGTGGTACTATGGGTACAGGAGCATCGCCACGCGACCCTATATTTTTTATACACCACTGTATGGTAGATAAAATATGGCAAATGTACGAAGATGAAACCACAGGTTTACAATCTAACTATCCTACGTCTAACTACATTATACCATCGTATAATAAGCAAGAGGGCTGGGTTGATGACCTGTATGCCGATAACACCAAGGACTCGCGCAAAATACCGTTTAGATATTTAACAAGTCAATCTGTTACTAACTACGATGTATGGTATGCGGATAATGGCGCAGTAATATTGGACGGTGCTAATGGAGTTGATTTTGCAGTAATTGGTACTAACAAAATATACCGCTATACCGCTTTTGATAATGCTACAAGCACTCTTAAGGGTAAAATATATGTGGGAGATTATAAACGCGATGCTACCAATGCAATAGTAGCCGATACTAAAGGTGGGTTTAAAGTAGCCGATGGTAATAGCTGTAATTTTAGAGCAGGACAAGAAATTACGTTTGGCCCAGGTACTACACTTACAGCTGGTGTAGGTGCTGATATTACTGCCAAAATAATAAATACGCCTAACGGTTTTTAAGTTTATTTACACCACACTAATTTATTTGATGAATGAAAAAAATAATATTTCTTGCACTAGCGGTAATAAGTACACTTACCAGCTATGCACAACAAGACAACTGGCAAACGTATAACACAGGCTTTGCCGATGTAAGTGGCATTATACATGCGCCTGCACCCGACACTTTATTTATACATCGTACCGATGGGTCGCTACTGCGTTCGTTTAACGGTGGTGCTAACTGGGATTCGTTGTTTATACGCCACGATTCTACTTACTTTACCGAACTGGGAAGCTATTTCATTAACGGACGTGTAGGTTTTACATGGTCTATATGGAGTTGTATATATACAGGTGGTTTTAAAACCGAAGTGCCTATGTTATTAAAAACAACTAACTCGGGGCTTACTTGGGCGCCTGCTATGAATGGTTTTAGCATAGATAAAGTAGTAGTGGCACAAGTGCATTTTTGGGACGTATTATCGGGTTTTGCTATTGGACAAACAATAACCAACCACCCTGCTGGCACTAACTACACACAGCACCACAACAACGAAACCTACTTTACACTTGATGGTGGTAACACTTGGGTGCTAAACAATTCTACACCTATTGATGATATTAAGAATATGCCCAAAATGATTTCGTTTTGCGACCAATACACTGGTTTAATAATGGGTAGAGAACTTAATTTTAATTACAGTAAAAGTACTGATGGAGGCTTTACATGGGCAAATACCAACATACATAAATTTGGCTATAACGCTACTGCGGTAAAAACTCAAAGCCCACAAAATGCGTTTATAGTAGCCAACGATTCGTTGTATGTAAGTACTAATGGTTTACAATCATTTACGGCCAGTAAACTACCATTTACTAATTATAACAACTCTGTAATGGCTAATAATGCTAGCTTTTACACCTATGGCAATACTACTTATTTTTTAACGTTTAATGATGATATTTATAAATCAACAAACAACCTAAATAGTTTTGTAGTATCAAAAAATAAAAATGGAATACCCAACTATGCAATGGCAGGTAATGGTGCCGCAGTGTACATATACGCAGCCAATGGCTACGTGTACAAAACTGCCAATGTAACCGCTATAAAAGAAGTAAGTAAAACCACCCCTGATGTAGTTATTTACCCCAACCCAACTGCCGAAAATAGCATTAATTTTAGCTCCGTTATAAAAGCCAAAACCTACACCATTACTGCTAATAACGGTACTTTGTTAGCTAATAAAGCCATTGAAGGCACAACAATAAACACCAGCGCACTACCAGCAGGTGTTTATTTGGTTTCGTTTTTTGATGCAAATAATAAATTAATAGCAAGCAAGAAACTAATAAAGCGTTAAGCAAAAAAACAACAAGGTTACACTACATAGAGGTTGATGATTAAGCACCCAAAACGAAACTATATTACTGCGTAGTAGCAAACGAACATACCTCCAAAACCCTAGAATACACAGAGGTAGAACGCCAACGTAAAATAGATGATGACTTAAATAAAACGAAAATAAAGTTTGAGTAGAGGAGAATTAGTATTTGCATGGTGTGTTATAAATTATATGTTAGCGCAACATTATGTAAATAATTTTGTTAGCTTTGAATATAGGTATGTTAAGTTTTATAACGTTCTAAAACTTTAGCACACACTAAAAACGATATGAACTAAACAACAACTAAAGTTAAAAAATATAGCGTAAGCTAAGAATATCCTGTACCTCTGAAAATTCGACACTTTCAAACACACACAGGAAAACAAAGCAAACGCCTCACGTATAATGCGTGGGCGTTGCTTTAATTTGTGTGTAAGGTCGTCGAATACCTCAGAGTGCAAATATAAAAGCAACGTTCCCACGCTATTTTTTAATTGTAAATGCACCATAAACCAAATAAGCAATTTGTGTAGGCTTAACAAGTGGAAAT
>JBEBIC010000061.1:0-13749 GCA_040080595.1 Bacteroidia bacterium
CTATTTTATTAGTGTAACCGTACCTACTAATCCCTTGTGTTTGGTGTTAAATACATCAGTGTATTCTAGTTTCCAGTTATATACTTCTTGTTGGCATGGTTTGCCTTGGCGTATGTCGGTACCGTCCCAGCCCTTGCTGCTTATGTCTTGTATGCGTGCTATTACTTCGCCGTAGCGGTCAAATACTATTAAACTTAATTCCTTTATGTTTATGCCTCGCACCATAAAATAATCATTTATACCATCATCATTAGGCGTAAATGTATTGGGTACATATATAGTATATATAGGGTTTACACGCACAGGGTGGCTTACGCTATCTCTACAACCTTTATCGGTAATGGTGGTTTGTTTTATAATGTAGGTACCCGAATCAGTATAATTATATACATACTGCCCCATGCTTTGTAGCGGATTAGGGTTACTCACTTGCTTTACATCGCCATTGTTATAATTCCATACTATGGTAGTAGCAAGGTGAGATTCGTCTTTTATTTTAAGCTCAGGGTTAAGTATATCTATCACAGCAGGTGTAACCTTAAAGCCCGCCATTGGCAATGGATACACGACTATACTATCTTTGTACGTAAGCGTATCGGTACAGCCTTCGGTAGTGGTAACTATGAGCGTAGGCGTGTGCAATTGTGTGGTGTCGGTAGGGTTATCGTAGCAGTGGGTTGGGTTGGTGTTGGTAGATTTATCTTCGCTCGATTTCTTAGCATTATAATCTCCAAACCTCCAATTATAACTTGCAATAGTTTCTCCTATTGGTGATGCGTTTTGTGTGCTTGCGTTGGTAAATGCTACGCACAAAGGTTCGCAACCTTTGAGCGGTACAGCGGTATAATCTGCCACTGGTTTGGCGTGTATGGTTATGTTTACACTCATCGAATCTTTACAACCATGATTGGTTTCCACGGTAAGTTTTGTGGCGTAGTTGCCACTCATAGCATGGTTATAATTTAGTGTTGAGTTTAAAGCCGTAACAGCTGCTGATTGTCCGTTGCCCCAGTTTATGTTCATGCTCGCCATTGTACTGTTATCAATACCTGCTAGCAATGTACTTGCGTTGGTAAATAGTATTGGTGTAGGAAAACAAGGAGCATCCATACTGTATTTTGCCTTGGGCAATGTCCATACTATTGCGGGTTTGGTAATGGTGTCAGCACAGTTATTATTTGTTTTTACAATAAGCGCAACCGTTGGTATTGCTTGTGTTGCGGGTAATGTATATATGTGGCTACTGCTTGCTGTGATAGCATCGGTAGTATAATTATTGGTGTAGTTATACGTCCAATTATAGGCACTCATTACATCGTTAAAGCCCGCAGGAACACTAAGTGTAGTGGTGTTGGTAAATGTGTTGGCTACGTTTAAACACACACTATCTATAGTAAAATTAGCAGTAGGTTTTGGGTAAATAACGAGAGACTTAGTTACTGTTTCGGTACAGCCATATTTATCAGTAGCTATTAAATTTATGCTATAGTTACCAGGCGCATTATATACTTGCGATGGGCTAAGTGCCACTATTGGCAAGGGCGATAGCCCTAAGCGCCACTTGCTTATAAGTGCTCCTGTAGTGCCTGCACCATTGGTGCTGGTGTTGGTAAATAGTATGTTGTCGTCTTTTTCGCAACCGTTGCTAAATGTAAAGTTGGGTACTGGCAAGCAACGTACGGTTACGGCTTGTGTAAGTGTGTTTACACAACCGCTATCGCTAGTAACAATAAGTGTGGCATTGTTAGGTGCATTATTACATTTATCATACATAAATGTAGGGTTTTGCAAAGCGCTTGTAGGCGTTGGTACTATTGCTGTTCCGCCAAATATCCATGCCCATGTTTTTATACTTCCGCTGGTTAGTGTAGTGGCATCGGTAAAGGTGGTAGCAGTATTAAAACATACAGAGTCGGTGCTGAAGGATACTTGTGGTAGTGGATTAATAGTTAATTTCATGCTTTGTGTTTTACTCTTACAGCCATTTACATCAGTAACATCTACACTTATGTTTAACGTGGTAGTTGCTCCTGTTATATTTACGGTGCTTTGTGCCGATGTATTACTAAGCCCTGTCCCTACCCAATTGTAGGTATATGCAGTTGTACCACCCGTTGCCACAGCACTTATAGGGTCTATTGCAGTTGCGCTCTCACAATGCGAAATATCAGATAGTGTATTTAATATTAAACTATCGGGTTCGGTAATGGTAATAGAATCTTTCACTATACATTTTAACGCATCTACTAATACTACATATTTACCAGTATCTAATTTGGTAATATTTAATAATGTTTTTAAACTATCTCCATTTGAATTAACCAATGGCAACCATGCAACAGTATAGGTAGGAGGTACAGGATTTATAGTAACGGCAATTTCACCATTATTTTTGTTGTAGCACGTTACATCTTTTTTAATGAAATTGAGCGTAGGCGTTGTTATACTTGGCACAACAATAGTTATGGTATCTCTATTATTAATGGGGCATAAATTATCATTAAATGAACAAAAATATTTACCAGGGCTTAGTCCTCCTATACTGTCGGTAGTACCTGGGAATGGTAGCCCGTCTTTTGTCCATACGTAGCTATAATCGGGTACACCGCCAGTTACATTTAAGTTAATATAGCCATCAGCAGCACCATTACACGACCCTTTTATGTCGGGTTGTTTTTTAAATATACATGGTGGAATTACAAAACCTAACTCAGTAATATGCCCCATACCACAAGCCATTATAGTTTGATTTAAGCTATTAAATGCAATGTCGTACACCGCACCAGTAGTGGCTTTAAAATCTATTTGATTAAAGTTTAAATCATACAAATACACTCCAGTACCCGAGCCAACAAATATGCTACCGCAACTGGTAATATATAAACCTCCATTTGCTTTATTAGTACCATTGGGCACTGTTATTTGTTGTACCACAGCACCTGTGTTTTTGTTTACTTTAAATAGCGTAGCGCCATCATATATATACAAGTTACTACCCAACAATGCCATGCCATTTAAACCTTGCCCGTTTGTATAATAACCAGAAAAATACCCAAATGCACCAGGGCACGGGTATGTTGCTAACAAAGCATTAGCAGAACTCCATTTGAAAATTTGAGTTGTACCTCCGTCTGAAGCTATTGCATAAACATCTCCATTGCCATCAATAGCGCCAGAGTGCGGATCTTGGCAACAACCACCACTTTGTGTATAGCCAGATAGCGCACCCGTTTGCGAATTAATAGTAGCAAAACCACTTGCGCTGTGGCGATAGCCTGATAGTGAAAAAACTTGATTAGTACACTCGTTTTGTACAAAACGCCAACATTCAGTAATGCCAAAACTGTCCCATAATAAATTACCCAAAGAATCAACCGCGGTAGCATCGCCTCTAGCATGAAAGCCTACGGTATTAAAAAAACAAGTTCCACTAGCGTTACTAAGCATATCGCCATACAAAGCGCCTGCACCTGCCATTACATCTATTGAGAATAACATAACACCTGTAGGCGAATATTTTTCTAAAATATAACCTGGGCTTGTTATGTAACTATTGCCATACTTATCAGTACCATTATCTACAGGTTGTGCACCGCCTAAACCAGGCACTGTTACCCAAGGGTCTATTGTAAAATTAGTTTGTTGTGGCGCTATGTTAAACGATACCACATTGTTCACAATACTAAATGATGACTGTATGGCATCATTAGCGTTAGCAGTTTTAAAACTTACTGGGGCATGTTCAATCATATCTCCCATTAATGTTTTAATATGTAATTCGTTGTTTTTTAAATATACATTTTTAGCACCTTCATAAGTAAATTTTACTTGGCTTACATCTGCGCCTGCACTTACTATTAAGTTGTATTTAAACCCTTCGTTTTGATTAAAAAAATATTCAGCATCAATACCATTGTACAAGTTTTTAATAGTTAAGTTGGTATATCCTGCACAATGTTGTGTAAAATGTTCTTTGGCCGTATTGGGCTTTTTTATTATATAACCATAGTCGGCAGTAGTTTTATTACTTACCTCAATAGTAGCATTAGGGTTAGCGTTTAGCCATTGTAGTGTAATGTATTGATGCGTGGTTTTGAGTTTTTTCATTTCCTCTTCCTCACTTTCACGCTCTTTTTCCCGCTTACTTTTGGTACGCTCTTCTTCTATAAATTCGGCAGTATTATTTTTACTAAAATGATATACGATACTATTATTGTTAAACAATAATTGTGTTCCGTTATCAATACAATAGCTAAAGTTTTGATACTGTATAGGCAAACGTTCATTAAATTGTCCTTTGTTTTCTATAAACGCTTTTCGTTCAAATGGCTTATGTTTCCAACCTTCGCTGGCATTAGCTGTAAGTGTAAAACAAATAAGTGTTATTAGTAAGTATAAATTTTTCATGTGTATGTAATTTAAGGTTGTTGTTTTTATTTAACAGCCAATATACTACTAAAATTTAATATACTACACTATTTTGGTATCAATCTTTTCAAATTGGTTTCTCGCAGTGTTTTCTAGTTTGGATTCAGAATCTCGCAATAATTATCAAATTAGTGTCTCGTTAATCTTTCCAAATATATTTGAATAATAAAAGTCCCAAGGCCTCAATAGCTATAATGAGTGCTATAAGCAACAATACATATTTAGTAGCTACATACCAACCTAGGCCGTCCATGCTTATTTTAAATAGCTTCATACTTATACCCGCAAAAGGTATGAGCATAGGCAAACTTATAATAGCCATAACTACGTTGCCGTTATTGGTTTTCATGGCTATACTCGATAAAAAAGTAAGCATACATGCCCAAAACGCACTCATTAATAGTTGTGTGAGTGCAAACAACGGAATGTCGGCAACAAAGTTACCAAAGAACAATAAGGAGAGTGCTAAACTCACTAACGACAGTGCCAACAACAATATAAAATTAGCCAGTGTTTTGGCTATTAATATACTTGTGCCACTTGCCAATTGTGCATAATATACTACTCTACCATTAGCTTCGGCTACAAAACTTTTCGTAACAGCGTTTATAGCTCCAAACAATTGTATAATTATAAATACGGCAGCCCACGAAAGTGGATTTATATTTTTTTGATATAACTGACTTACCAAATAATAGCTTGCTGTGTTGTACAAAAAAATAGCCCCGAGTGCCGATTTGTTGCGGAACTCAGAGCGTATTTCGTGTAAAAATAATTGGTAGGTTATTACGTTCATCTTAAAATAAGTGCGCTTGTATTATGCACACTATTAGTACTAAAATTAAGAAAAACTTAAACGCTCGTTGCGCCCTAATAATTTAAGCATACGGTAGTGCGACGCTATGGCCTGCCCCATTGTTTTATAATCGTTGTAGGGTATGTTAAATTCCTGTGTGGTAGTTTTTACAATTTCTGATATTTTTTTGTAGTGAATATGGCATATACGAGGGAACAAATGATGCTCTACTTGATAGTTTAATCCACCAAAAAAGAATGTAGCTAACTTACTATTGCGTGCAAAATTAGCTGTGGTATATAACTGATGTACCGCCCAATTGTTTTCTACAGTACCATTAGCATCGGGCATAGGAAAGTGCGTAGATTCTACCACGTGTGCTAATTGAAATACAATAGCCAGCGTAAAGCCCTCGGCAAAGTGCATTACCGTAAAACCAATAAGCACTTGCCACCATGTATAGCCCAAAAGCATTGGCAATACTATAAACATAAAGTAATAAATAAGTTTACTTGCAAACAGTATTACCATGTCCTTAGTAGCTATTTTGCGTACGTTGTGATGTAATATTTGTTTTGAAAACATTTTAGAGTAGTCTTTAAACAATACCCAGTTAAGCGATACTATTAAGTAAAAAAACGAAGCGTAATAATGTTGGTAACGGTGTATCCAGTACAGTTTTTTTTCTTCGTGGAGGCGCACTAAAAACACAGGCTCTAAGTCATCATCATGGTCGGGTATGTTGGTATAAGTATGGTGTATTTGGTTGTGTGCTATGCTCCACATATATGAACTTGCGCCAAACATATCAAAGGTATAACTCAATATCTTATTTATTTTACTGCTTTTAGAATACGAACCATGTGTAGCATCGTGGCTTATGTTAAACCCTACAAAGGCAGTAAACAAGCCCAGTATAATACACAGGGCAAATATCAACCAAATATTAAGCGCTCCCGACAGTATTACTGCGTATATACCGTAAAACGCAAGCATTAATACTATGCTCTTAAATACCATATAAGAGTTGGCGTTAGGGCTAATGTTGTTGTCTTTAAAATAATTATCTACACGTTGTTTTAATGTAATAAAAAACTGTGCATTGTTTTGGTGGTCAAATTTTATTTGCATAACAAGTTAAGTTATTGTTTTTAATAGTTAAAATAAACTGAATACAAATTTAAGCATTAAAACAAGATGGTGATTTATTTTATTTTACTAAAAATGAGTGGAACACAACCTTCAAAACAGCGAGATAACGCAATACGTTTATTAAAATAGATTTTAGTATTTTCTTTACTAACGTAAGTGTCTCGCTTGTGTTCTTGTTAGTGTTACATTTTTTTTATTAATTATAGTACATAGCTAATGTTATTTAGTACAATTAATTAACAAATTAAATAACATACCCCGAAAGAGATTTGGATTTAAAACTCCAAACGAAATGTTAGCACTAAAATTAACTAATGCAGCCTAGTGTTACATTTATTACTTGAATCCACCAATTATTTTACTCTCATAATCCACACTACGTTAAAAAACGGCGGTAAATTACTTGATGGGTCGGCTATAGAACCGTCGGTAAAATGACTTGCATCGGGCGCATAATCAGCACCTGTTTGTGTAAATGTATGCGAGTGTGTGGCCGAACCGCCCGTTCCGCCTGAAGTAGCTGCACCTTGCAAAAATCTACTTGTACCATTTAAGTTAGGTATTGTTTGTCCATTATATGGCGAAGCCACATCGCTTAATACCGCTCCATTACACTCTACCCAACCTACAGGCAAAGCAGGAGTGCCTGGCATACTCTTAGCCCATGCTTGTATTGAGCCTATTGGTACACCACCGCTAGATGCAGCTTGCCAACTTGCCTTACCAGTAGCATCACTTGTTAGCACCTTGTTTACACCTTGTGTACCATCTACTATTTTTATGTCGCCTTGTATTTCGAGTTTTGAGGTGGGAGTTATTGTACCTATACCTACATTTCCTGTAACGTTTTGTATATGAAAACGCGACTGGCAAATATCTCCAGGATTACAAAAAGCACCGTTATTATCATTGTCATAATATTCCCAAATACTTAATCCACTTTCAGCGCCTCCGTATTCGTTCATATTATATAGGGTCCAAGAGTTTAAGTTAGGACGACTTGATGTTGCTCTACTTCCTCTTAAATCAACCAATCCTTCTATTCCATTGCCACTCGTTACATTTGAAAGTAAAGCTCCGTTTGTAGCCATAATATTGCCCGTAACTTCTAATTTAGAAGTGGGTGTGGTTGTACCTATACCTAAATTTCCATTTGCTATTAAACGCATACGTTCATCGTTACCTGTTGCAAATGCTAAATTTCCTGCTAACGAACCTGAGGTGCGTAAAGTCATTGTAATATCTTCTTGCAAACCTGCAGGTGTACTGTTTGTAAGTACATAACCTGGCAATACGTCTAACGACTGTAAGGCATTAGGAGATTGTACTGTTAATCCATTATTATAAATAGATGAACCGACACCTACTGTGTGTAATTTGGCAAGAGGAGTAGCTGTGCCTATACCTACGTTGCCACCATTTAATGATGTTATTATGTTTCTATTATTATCTATTCTAAATGTATTGGCAGTTCCTGCACCTAAACCATCATCCCATATATTAAAATCATCTCCAGTGTTTGAAGGGCCTAGTAACCAATTTTTAATAGTTCCCTCCATTAGTAAAGGATAATTTCCTTTCAAGTGTAATAATCTTACTGGCGCAACTGTACCTATACCTACATTACCAGTATTGGCAATAGTCATAGAGGGTTGCCATGCAAACTCTTCGTAGGTATTGTTTATACCATTTTTATTTGCAAAGTATATATTACCATCAACCCCTAAGTTAATCATTGAAAAACCATCAGTATTAAGTCCTTTAAACTTCTTAACTGTTTTAGCTGCGGCTGTAGGGTCTTTAAATATACCACCTGTAGATATATTATACCCATAAGGTGCGCCTGCTCCGCCCGAATTAAAAATGTGTACAGCACGAGAAGCTGTATCGGCTATTTGCAACAATGTTTGAGGAGATTTGGTACCCATTCCCACAAGCCCTGTACTATCCACTATCATACGTTCAGTATTATTGGTACGTATGCGTAGTGAAGCGTTATCAGTAGTGCCTAAAAAGTTAGCGTTTGGGTTAGTTGCATTATTTCCTAATACACTCCACGAAACGGTATTAAGCGTATTGCTTAATGTGTTTCCACTTTGCCACTGTGGTGCGTTGCCAGCCCCTTGGCTTACCAATATTTCGTTGGTGTTACCTGCATTGCCCGCAGGCATTAAAGCTCCGCTTAATTGTATATTACCCAATACGTCTAACTCTTGGTCGGGAATTGTTTTTCCTATGGCTACTTTTATAGCATCAAAACCTACACCACCTATTGCCATAGCATTACTAGCGCCAACTCTAGCATTGTTACCTATGGCTATTGCATTATTTAAATTATTAGCTGTAGGATTAGCATATCCTATAAATATATTATTACTACCTAAATTAAATCCATTATTACCCGCATTTGTACCAATACCCACATTACCATTACCCGAAATATTGCCAAACAAAGTACCACGACCTATCGCTATATTATCTCCACCATTATCATTATTAAAAAGGCTACCTATACCTACGGCAGTGTTATTTGCTCCCGTAGTATTGTAAAATAATGCGTGCGTACCTAAAGCGGTATTAAAAGATCCTATATTGTTGTACAAACTTTGTGCGCCAATAGCGGTGTTAGCTATGCCTGTTGTATCATTGTATAACGCCTGATAACCGTTGGCTGTGTTATACGAACCCAAATTATTTAGCAATAAAGATTCATAACCTGTTGCTGTATTTCCTTCGGCATAAGGGAAACTGCATAGGTCTATTATCCCAAGTGTTCCTATGCTATTTTTGGGGTTAATTACCTTAGCTGGGCAAGGTAAAGCTGCAGGAGGGTTGGTATTAATATTGGTTAATGAGTTATAACCAAGCGCAACGTTACTAAGTGCTTTTGTATTGTGCTTACCTGCTTTGTAGCCTAAAAATGTATTTTTAAACACATGGTCTATTTTTCCTGCAAGCGTATCGTTTACTTTAAATGTTAGTGTGTGATTATCGGTAGTGCCTAAAAAATTAAGGCTGTCGTAAGTGTTTGCATTTCCTTTTAGTAACCATGCTTGGCTTTTTATGCTATCGCTCATGGTTTGCATTATGTTTTGTCCGCCTATTTGCAAACTATCCATGCTACCCCAACCGCCCTGCAAATGGCTAATCTGCGCATAGTTGGTTATACTACTATCCACCGTTAAATTATTTATAACCGCATTGTTTATAGTGGTGTAGTTTATAACACTGCTATCAATGGTTATGTTGTTTACTATGGCATTGTTTATAGTAGCATAGTTGGTAACACTACTATCTACCAACATATTATTAATAACGGTAGTAAAGCTTACCCCACCCAAATAATTTTTTATTGCCTTGTTTATTACAGCGGTATCTATTCCTTTTTGGCAAAGATTTTTCCAGGCTACGCCGTTATAAAAATGATAACATGCACTATCTGTATTATAAATAAGCAATGCGTTTTCGGTAGCTGTAGGTGCTATTGCATTCATAAATGTGGTGTTCATACGTGGGGCTAAAAAACCTTTATTGTTGGCATTTAGTTCCAGTATGGCTTTGGGGTTAGGCGTGGTGGTACCTATACCTACGTTGTTTTGGGCTTGCGCTTCGACTCCGCTCAGCGACCATGTGAAGAATAGTGTGAGCAATAGAACTGCTGTACGTTGTAAGTGTGTTTTGTAGATTGTATGTTGTAAGGCTTGATTGGGCGTGTAGTTTGTGTTTAGTCTTGTTTTGTAAAACACATTGTACAATTTTGAAGAGTAGTTTTCCATTGTGTATTTAGTTGAGTTTATTATGTGTTGCGCTCATCATAAAATTGGCGCATTGCTTTTTTTTAATTTAATTACATCATTACTATTTTACCCGAAACCGTATCTAACAATACTCCTGCGCCAAGAGTTGTACCTGTACCAGGGTAACGATACATGATAAAGCGTTGTGTATTAGCATGAGCCCACGGATGACCAGGTGTGTATATAAATTGTATATCAGTAGGGGCGCCTGCATTTTTAGTAAAATTAACATAACTGGTAAGTACGCTAGCGTTTACAACATCGCTTCCTGTAGCGATATGTTCTGCTGAATTTATAATAGAAGCACTGAAAAATATAGTAGGCGAATTGCCGCTCATGTAAAATAATGCAGGTATACCTCCTGTACCTATAGGTAATACATCATTATGTGTATGATTTATAAAAACCCCATTTATACTAAAGTAAGCAAAATGACCTATACGAGCTCTATTAACATCTTTATATGATATGCCTCCATAACTATACACTCTATTAGCCGTCATATTTATTTGCGACGTAATATTGGTTAAATTACTATTACCAGTACCTTGAATACTTACTACTTGAAACGCTGCTATATCTATAGGTACGTTCCATGTAAATGTACTATTAGCGGGCAATCTAAAACGTATAGTTTTATACTTAGCAAGGTAAGGAATCATTTGCGTACCAAGGTCTATAGCTGTATTGGTAATGTTTACCACATGTTCGTTGCTGTAGGGGTTCATTGTTTTATCTTCCTCTACATACAATTTACCATTTACAGTTAAGCTACCTGGTATATTGTTATATACATTGTTACTATTAGATATACCATTAGAGCTTGATGGTATTACGTTACCTGCATTATCAATAGACAATACGGTAGTAGATGCCAATGTAACGTTAGATATAGTATATAAGATACCCGAATTATAATCAGCAAACATTAAATTGCCTGCAACATCAAAATCCATTTGTGTTACATTGCCCACGCCCGCTACATATACTGTGGGTACGCCCAAAGCAGACACTTTGTAAATAGTACCTAAGTTGCTACCTGCATACAATTGTCCTGTGCCATCAAACTTAATGCTTTGCACGCCCGATACATTACTTGCAAACACACTACGCACACCACCTGCGGTAAACTTGTATATTATACCTCCTCCACACGCATACAAAATACCAGAGTTGTCAAATTGCAAATCGGAATAATTTTCTAAATCGGCATTAAACAAGGTAACTACCCCTCCAGGTGTCATTTTCCAAATGCGTGGGTCGTAATAATTTCCATTAAAGTAAATATCTCCAACGGCATCAACCGCTAATGCACTACCACTTTGTATGCCACTACCAATATAAGTAATAACATTGGCAGGAGTTATTTTTATAACACGATTGTTAACACTCGTACCAGCATCGTCATTATTACGCATATACATATTACCAGCTGCGTCTAATGCCGCACACGATACACCATAAGTAGGTAATGATGATGTGAGTGTTGTAAATGCAAATGCACCCGTACTACGCTTTATAGTTTTGCCAGAAGCTGTTGTTATATAAAACACGGTGTTAGTACGGTCGTACACAAAAGCAAAGTTACCAGGTTCCATTTCTATTCCGCTATATAACACTGTAGGGTAGTTACTTGTACTTGTACTATTTAGGCCACTAAGTTGTGTAAGTTTTAAACCAGAGGTTGCTGTTATTCCAGAGTTTACTTCTAAACGAGCAGTAGGTGCTATTGTGCCTATACCCACATTACCAGTATCTACAATGGTTAATATACTACCTACAACACCTGTATTATAAGGCGCTAACACCGCTTCTTTTGCACGTCCAAAATGAAGTTTCCAACCTGTATTGTCTCCAAATCTAAAAATACCTGCGTCGGGGCTAGCGGGTAAATCATCAAAACCAATCCCTGTAATATCGCTACCTATTTGAAATTTTCTAAATGGATTGTTGTTATCTATACCTACGTTACCATTGTTTTTTATAATCATGTGGCGTGTGCGAGCGCCACCATCTTCGTTCCAAAATAATAAATCCATTTTATCGCCATTTATGCCTTGCCCTGTAATACCAGCCTGCGCACCACCAATTGTAGATGATTGAAAAAACAATGTTGCCATAGAACTATCCACAGTAGAGGTATTGTGTATCATCAACCCTTCGCTACCAGCTATATCAGTATTAAAATAGTTGGTTGGATTACTGTATGCTATATTTAATTTTTTTGTTGGTGTAGGTGTACCTATACCTACGTTACCTAACGTTTTTTGTAAAATTAAATTGTCAAACAATGTTCCTCCTGCATTATATGCTTCAATTACAGAGTATGTATTGCCACTTGCTGCACCTTGTTGTATTTGTAAAAAAGAACCTGTACTACCATTTACATAATCAGTATTTGCAGCTATAATAGACCCTCTAACTTCAAGTTTAACATTTGGCACAAGCGTACCTATACCTACGTTTCCGTTGGTGTTAAGTATGCGCATGTTTTCTATACTATTGGTTTTAAATACAAGGTCTTGCGCATCGGTAGTTCCTATAAAGTTAGTGCTTGCATTAGTTCCTGCGTTGCCTTTTTTTAACCACGCTAAACTTTTAACACTATCGTTCATCGTTTGCATTATGTTTTGTCCGCCTATTTGCAAACTATCCATACTACCCCAACCGCCTTGTAAATGCGTAACTTGCGAGTAATTAGTTATACTACTATCTATTAACGCATTGTTTATGTTTGAATAATTGGTAACACTGCTATCTACTTTTAACACACTAATATTGGCTACGCTTATTGTGGCTACGTTAGTAATACTTGTATCAATGTTGGCTATGTTTATGTTGCTTATATTACTATTGCTTACGTTAGTATAACTACTATCTACTGTTAAATTATTAATGGTAGCATTGTTTATAGTAGTATAATTTATAACGCTACTATCAATGGTTATGTTATTTACCACAGCGTTATTTATAGTGGTAAAATTAATACTACTACTGTCCACGGTTAAATTATTAATAGTTGCGTTGTTTATGGTGGTGTAATTTATAACACTACTATCTATAGTTATGTTGTTTACTATGGCATTGTTTATAGTAGCATAGTTGGTAACACTGCTATCTACCAACATATTATTAATAACGGTAGTAAATGTTACTCCTCCCAAATAATTTTTTATTGCCTTGTTTATTACTGCGGTATCTATTCCTTTTTGGCAAAGATTTTTCCAAGCTACGCCGTTATAAAAATGATAACATGCACTGTCGGTATTATAAATAAGCAATGCGTTTTCGGTAGCTGTTGGAGCTATTGCGTTCATAAATGTGGTGTTCATACGTGGGGCCAAAAAACCTTTATCGTTGGCGTTTAACTCCAGTATGGCTTTGGGGTTAGGAGTGGTTGTGCCTATACCTACGTTGTTTTGGGCTTGCGCTTCTACTCCGCTCAGCGACCACGTGAAGAATAGTACTAATACAAAAGCAATTGTACATTGTAATTTGCTTTTGTGTACCATGTATTTTGTAAGGCTTGACAAAGTGGATGTACCACCTAGTTTTGTTTTGCAAAATATATTATAC
>JBEBIC010000062.1:0-13640 GCA_040080595.1 Bacteroidia bacterium
ATTTAAAAGAGTTTCTCGCAGAGGCTCACAGATTAAAAAAATAATAAGATTAAAAAAGACAAAGTATAGAAAATAAAAACTCAGCGAAACACTGCGATTAACTCTCCGAAAATCAGCGAGAAATAAAAAATAAAAAAACTAAAACCAATGAACACACTAAATTCAATATCCGACATAAAACACTTTTTTAGTACCAACGAAACGCCTATTTATTTTTTTAGCGCAACTAATTTTAATTTAATAGGCATTGATGATTGGGTAAGTAATTTTAAATACATAAGCCATATAGATTGCTTTGAAGGCGCGCACCCCAATGTATTTGTGCCAAGTGTAGAAATTTCTCACGACGAATTTCAAAGTATTGAAGACATCAACAACTACTTATTGCAACATCCCGAAGTAATAAGTTACATGCAATCGCGCGCCGTAAACGGCAATGCAGGTAAGGCATTATTTTTAATGTTTAACGAAACCACCGAAGCATTAGCCAAAGCATTGGGCTTAGAAGTATGTTTTCCTACCGCAGCATTACGCACGTTTTTAGACAATAAAGTAAATACCAATCGCATAGCCGAAAAGGCAGGTGTGGCGTGCGTTCCGTATGTATTGTCGCCAGTGTTTAGTTATACACACTTGCGTGAAGTATCTCATCATTTAGGCGAAAGTTTAGTGGTACAAACTCCGTTTGGCGACTCAGGACACACTACTTTTTTTATAAGTAACGAAGCCGAGTTTGATGTACACAAGGACGAAATTATTGCGGAGCAAGAAGTAAAAATAATGAAACGCATTAACTGCCACGGTACAGCTATAGAAGGTTGTGTTACACAACACGGCACATTGGTAGCTCCGCTAATGACGGAGTTGGTGGGCTTTGCAGAGCTTACGCCATACAAAGGTGGTTGGTGCGGAAACGAAATTTTTGGCAATGCGTTTACTGCCGATATTAGAGATAAAGCCAAACGTTATACCCAACAGTTCGGTAATCAATTATTAAAAGAAGGATATAAAGGCTATTTTGAATTAGATTTTTTAATAGACCAAGACAACGGCGAAGTATATTTAGGTGAGCTTAATCCACGTATATCGGGCATTAGCTCGCTTACTAACAATGCTAAGTTTGCAATGACGGACGTGCCCTTGTTTTTATTTCATTTGTTAGAATGGCTTAATGTACCTTATACTGTTGATGTAAATACACTAACTAATAGTTGGGCAACAGCAGCAAATATGGATAGTTGGAGCCAACTCATTATTAAACACACCAAAAAAACATTAGAGTTTGTAACCCAAGCACCCCCATCGGGAATATGGGAAATGAAGAAAAACGAAAGTATTCAATTTAAAAAAATGGATGTGCGCCGTCAATCTATAATAGACGATAATGAGGCTTTTTATTTACAAATAACACAGCAAGACGACTACCTATACGAAGGTGCCGATATGGGCATATTAGTAATGCGTGGGCGATTGATGAGCGACGATTTTAAATTACAAGAACGTGCACAACGCTGGATTAAAGCCATTCGCCACCAATACAAAGCCGACTTAATAGATACCGATTTGTTAGACGAAAATGATTTTATAGAAGAGGGTACGTTTAAACGATTGTAGAAAAATAAATTAAACCTAAATCAACAAAAGAAGATGATAACGTGTCGTTTACGTTACTAAAATAAAACTCCCAATTTTCTTCGTGTACAATTTTGTTTACCTCCATTTCTTTTTTTAATTAGTAAAAAAAATGCAAAAAACAGTTATTACTACAATAACTGTTTTTTGCATAGGTTCAATAATACTTCTCCCACTATATCAAATTACGGCCTACGGCTTTAGCTACGCTGTTTAATGAATGGAACAAATCAGTAAATTCTTGGTGATTTAATTGTTGCGAAGCATCGCTCTTAGCTACTTTAGGATTAGGGTGCACCTCTATTAACACACCCTCTATACCCATAGCTATACATGCACGCGACAAGTCGGGTACGCCATACGCATAACCTATAGCATGAGATGGGTCAAGTATTACTGGTAAATTAGTATGGTGTTTTAAGTAGGCTGCTCCACATAAATCTAAGGTAAAACGTGTTTTAGTTTCAAAGGTACGTATGCCTCGCTCGCACAATATTACTTGGTCGTTTCCACCACTTAATATAAACTCTGCAGCTTGTACAAACTCTTGTAACGTAGTACCAAATCCACGTTTAAGTAATACGGGTTTGTTGGCAGTACCACAACGTTTTAATATACTGTGGTCGTACATTGCCTTTGCGCCAACTTGTATTATGTTGGTGTGTTCTATTACTTCCTCTATGTGCGAACTATCTTTTACTTCGGTTATTACGCTCAAATTATATTTTTGTCCTGCTTCGGCTAGTAGTTTTAACCCTTCCAATCCTAAGCCTTGAAACGTGTATGGCGATGTACGTGGCTTGTAACAGCCACCGCGCAAGGTACTAATACCAAGGCTTTTCATCAATTCGGCACTTTGCATTATTTGCTCACGGCTTTCTACACTGCATGGGCCACCTATTACTACTGAGTTATTGCTAGTGCCACCAATAGTGTTGTTACCCCATTGTACACTGCGCTTACCGCTCATGTAGCTAGGGTGCGCAAGCTGTATGTCGGTTTCCATTACAAATAGTTTATCTACATCAGCCTCGTAAGTAGGGTCTATAGTTTTAAGTGCCGATGGTGTAACCAATAGCGTTGCGCCATGTTGTGTTACTTGTATTGCTTGCAAGGCAACGGCTAATTCGGTTGCTCTTGCTGGTGTTACGTTGTTTTTTAATTGAATAATCATTGTGTTTTATTTTTTTAGTTAAAAGCTAAATTTAATTTTTAGTTGGGTTTAAACGTAATTCGTAATTGATATTTAGTTATTCTCCTTTTATAAGGTTGTTGAATGTAAGCGCACCTACTAATTGTTGTACAGGATTAATTACAGGTAAATACATTACAGGAAATTGTTGTGTGCGTACCAGTGCTAACAATTGGGTAATAGTACTGTCGGCTTGTATTACCAAGGGTTTGGGGTTAAGTAATGTTGCTGCTGTAAGTTGTGTTATATTATTGTAATTTTTAATAATGGCTTTGCGTACATCAGCATTAGAAATTATCCCTTGCAATGTACCTTGTGCATTTACACATAAGGCAAAGCCAAGTTTATAGTTTTCTATTACCGTAAGTACTTCTAATAAAGTGGCTGTATCGCTTGTTATTACAGGTAGTTCATCAGCATCAATCATTATGTCTTGCATTACATAATGCGATTGTGTGTGTTGCAAACGCAAGTTTATTAACGCTTCGCCTATGGTATTTGTTTTAAATAAATACGAGCCTACTACGGCACTTTCTACTCCCATATTGCGCAACACGAACGATACTTCGGGCGTTACTCCACCATCTACACGCATTGCCAATTGCGGAAACTGCGCTTTTACGTGGCGTATTTTTTTAAATGTTTCTTTGCTAAATGCCCCGCCACTTACACCTGGTGTGGTAGTCATTAGCAGTACAAAATCTATGTAAGGTAAGTAGTCGTTTATAACGCTTAGTGGTGTTCCGTTAAGCACTGCTATACCTACTTTACAATTGTGTATGTGCGCTTTAAAATTTATTACTGTATTAAAACTTTCGTACTGAAAAGCAACAGCATCAACCGTTACAGAGTTTATAAGTGCGTAATACTCCTGCGGATTTTCAGTTATTAAATGTAAGTCTATAGGTATAGCACTACATTCGTTTAAAATTTTAATATCAGCAAATACTGCTTTATTTTCAATACTATCTACATGGTAATAATCTACGTGTAACTGTTCCATTTGGTTTGCTAATGCTGGCAAACTTAGTGCGGACTGTGCGTAGATAGATGCAGATATTTTCATTAAAAATAGTAAGTTGTGATAATGTTAAAACAGTAAAATTAATAGTCGCCCATTGTTTCGGCATTTTGTGCTAGTGCAGTATTTAGCTGTTCGGTATTGGGTGGCGAGCCATGCCATTTGTGGGTTCCCATCATATAATCAACGCCATTACCCATTTCGGTGTGCATTACTATTACTACTGGTTTGCCTTTGCCTAATAAGGTTTTAGCATGTGTTAATGTATTTACTACCGCATCTACATCGTTACCCTCAAGCAATTCTATAACCTCCCAACCAAAGGCTAAAAACTTAGCTGGAATACTACCCATATTCAACACTACATCAGTAGGGCCATCTATTTGTTTTCCGTTCAAATCTATAGTAGCTATTATATTATCAATGCCTTTGGCTGATGCGTACATAGCAGCTTCCCATATTTGTCCCTCTTGCAATTCGCCGTCGCCGTGTAGCGTGTAAATAATTGAATTGTCTTTGTTTAATTTTTTGGTAACAGCAGCACCAATAGCGCACGATAAGCCTTGCCCCAACGAACCACTAGCCATACGTACACCTGGCAAATGCTCATGTGTAGTAGGGTGCCCCTGTAGGCGTGTATTTAACTTACGAAACGTAGCTAACTCTGCTACTGGAAAATAACCAGTACGTGCCAATACGCTATAAAACACAGGAGATATGTGTCCGTTACTCAAGAAAAATAAATCTTCGTTAGTGCCGTCCATATTAAATTGTGCGGGATTGTGCGTCATTACTTTGTTGTACAAGCCTACTAAAAATTCGGTACAACCTAACGAACCTCCAGGGTGTCCCGATTGTACTGCGTGCACCATACGTACTATGTCTCTACGTGTTTGTGTGCAAATATCTTGTAATGAATGTGATGTGCTCATTTAAGTTTTTATTTTAAAGGATTAATTGAATACAAAATTAACATAATGCACATACCAATTACAGTAAATTTTATACTAATTATATTGTGAGTATGCGTACCGTTGTGCATCTTTATAGCCTATAATAAAACACTATGCCCAAGCCATGTTTAACGACGAATATTTTACACTAGCACAAAATGCCGAGGCTATATTTAAAGACAAAGGCTCAAAGTTTATAGCCTATAGCTACACCGTAGCTAACGAAGAAGAGTGTAAAATGTACATTGCCGATTTAAAAAAACAACATCCCACAGCAGGGCATTTTTGCTATGGCTACATAATAGGCGCATTAAAACAACACCAACGTGCTAACG
Source organism: Bacteroidia bacterium (assembly GCA_040080595.1). GTDB lineage: Bacteria > Bacteroidota > Bacteroidia > UBA4408 > UBA4408 > JACMRI01. Next base: position 5,134 of record JBEBIC010000062.1, read on the forward strand.
ATGATGGCGAACCTTCCAACACGGCAGGGAAGCCCATTTTAAACCAACTATTAAGCGCCAATGTTACCAATGTATTGGTGGTAATAGTACGTTACTTTGGTGGCACATTACTTGGCGTAAGCGGATTGATAAACGCATACAAAATCGCTGCGCAAGCCGTTATACAAGCATCGGGCAAGGAACTTAACTACCGTATGCACGAGGCTACACTTAGTTTTGGTTTTGATGATACGCAACAGGCTATGCTTTTATTAAAACAACACGAAGCCAAAATTAATGCCCAAACCTACGATGCCAGCACTGTGCACGTACAGTTTATGTATAGAGCATCGGTTGAAAATAATTTATTGAGTAAAATAGCCAGTCATCATAAATTAAGTATAAAATTAAATTAATTATTACATGAACATTTACCTTACTTACGATTACGAACTTTATTTTGGTGCAAACACAGGCACAGTACACGATTGTTTACTACACCCTACCAACGAATTATTGCGTATTGCAAATGCGCACAGTGCCAAAATAACCTTGTTTGTTGATGCGGGATTTATATATAAGTTACAACAACAAAGCGAGCAGTTTTCGCAACTTAAAACCGATTACGAACTTATACGCCAACAGCTTGCTACTGCTGATGCAGCAGGGCATGCGGTACAGTTGCACATACACCCACACTGGGAGGATAGTTATTACGATGGTGCACAATGGATAATGAAAACGGAGCGTTATAAACTAAGCAATTTTAGTAAATCCGATGCGCACAACATTATAATTAATTATACTAAAGCATTGCAACACTGCATAGGCACACCTATTACCGCATTTAGGGCTGGAGGCTGGTGTGCGCAACCCTTTGAACATTTTGCTACTACCTTACAACAGCTAAACATAACTACGGATAGTAGCGTATTTGTAGGCGGAAAAAATACATTACAACCCTACGAGTACGATTATACTAGCGCCCCTAAGCAAGATATATGGCACTTTGCAAGTAATGTTATTGAACCTGTAGCTAATGGAGTATTTACACAATTGCCAATTGCAAGTTACCAATACTCGCCCTTGTTTTATTGGAATTTATTTGTGCGAGGAAAACTAAAGAAACCTCTGCATGGCCCTATTGGCAAAGGAAGTCCTATTGCGCAAGCTAATTTTAAAACCAAAGTATTAAGCCAAGGAATGTTGTTTTGTGCCTGCGCAGATGGGTATTACACCAGCAAATTACCTACTATAATTAAGCGCAATGCTACGACGCAACACCTTGTTATTATTGGACACCCCAAGGCACAAACGTTATATTCATTACAACAAACCAATGTGTTATTAAAGCAGTTTGGAGCTACGCATAAATTTGTTGCAATGCGGTAATAGGTATTTACTCACTACTAACAACCCACTACTAATAAGTTATTGCTCGCCATTACAAAACAATGTTTTGTAATGGCGTTTTTTGTGGTTTAAACTTAGTACACCATGAAACTACTACGCGACCTACTTTACAAAGCACCTATAGTGGAAATTATAGGCACTACCAACATCGCTATATTCAATATTAATTTTGATAGCCGTAAGGTGCAAAAAAACGATGTGTTTGTAGCTATTAAGGGCGAGGTAAGTAACGGACACCAATACATTGATACCTGCATTACCAATGGCGCTATTGCCATAGTGTGTGAGGAATTTCCTATCAATATAACTGAAGGCATAACTTACGTAAAAGTAAAAGACAGTAATATGGCATTGGCCTATATTGCGGCTAATTTTTATGATAACCCATCAGAGAAAATAACCTTAGTAGGCATTACAGGTACTAATGGTAAAACTACCACAGTTACCTTATTATTTAACTTGTACAGAGCATTGGGGCGTAAAGCGGGTTTGTTATCAACTGTAAAAAACCAAATAAACGATGCAATATTACCTGCCACACATACCACTCCCGACGCTATTCAGTTAAACAAATTACTTAACCAAATGGTTAATGAAGGGTGTACGCATGCTTTTATGGAAGTAAGTTCGCACGCATTAATGCAACATAGAGTTACAGCACAAAAATTTAAGGTAGCACTATTTAGTAACCTTACCCACGACCATTTAGATTATCATAAAACGTTTCAAAGTTATAGAGATGCCAAAAAATTATTGTTTGATAATTTAAGTGCAGAAGCAATAGCACTCATTAATAACGACGATAAAAACGGAATGGTAATGGTACAAAACACCAAGGCCAAAATTTTAACCTATAGCCAACAACACGTAAGCGATTTTAAAATAAAATTATTAGAAAATCATTTTACAGGAATGTTCGTTACCATAGATGGTATTGAAGTATGGACTAAGCTAATAGGTGCATTTAACGCCTACAATTTACTAGCGGTATATGCTGTGGCCACACAACTGGGCGAGGACAAACAAGACGTATTAGCAGCACTTAGTAATTTGGAAAGTGTAGCAGGCAGATTTCAACACATACGCTCAACTGCTGGAATAACGGCTATTGTGGACTATGCACACACCCCCGATGCGTTAGAAAATGTACTAAGTACCATAAGCGAAATACGTGGCGGAAATGAACAAGTTATAACCATAATAGGCTGTGGTGGCGATAGAGATAAAACCAAACGCCCTATAATGGCGCAGATAGCCGCCGACAAAAGCAACAAAATAATATTAACGAGTGATAATCCGCGCACGGAAAATCCTGAAGATATTTTAAATGAAATGCAAGCAGGATTAGACCCTGTGCAACTTAAAAAAATGTTGCGTATTGCTGATAGAAAAGAAGCCATACGTACTGCCGTAATGATGGCACAAAAAGACGACATAATATTACTGGCAGGCAAAGGACACGAAAACTACCAAGAAATAAATGGGGTTAAAAGCCATTTTGATGATATGGAAACCATTACACAATTATTAAACGTTTAACGCTAAAAAAACATGTGTATAACTAGGTTAAAATCTTGTTCATAACACTATCTTAAATTACCCAACCGCTTGGTTATTATTATTAACTATGCAGTTAATTATAAAACTATGATTTACTATTTATTTAATTACCTATTTGAAGTGTTACACTTACCTGGAACACGTGTGTTTCAGTACATATCGTTCCGTGCGGCATTAGCTGTATTGGTATCGTTGCTTATTACTATGGTGTTTGGTAAACGCATAATAGCAATGCTTAACAACCGTCAGGTAGGCGAAACGGTACGTAATTTGGGTTTAGCGGGCGAAGAAAAAAAAGGAGGTACACCTACCATGGGTGGTTTAATGATTATAGCTGCGGTTATAATTCCGACTTTATTATTTGCCAAGTTAGATAACGTATATATACTTTTATTATTGTTTTCAACCGTATGGTTAGGTACTATTGGTTTTATTGACGACTACATTAAAGTATTTAAAAAAGACAAAGAGGGACTTAAAGGTAGGTTTAAAGTAATAGGGCAGGTGGGCTTAGGAATTATTGTGGGCTATGTGTTGTATTTTAATCAAAACGTGGTAGTAAAAGACAAAGTATATAATGCCGATGAAATAAAATTTAGCAACGAAACATTTATAAAAGATGTAAATTGTGTAAACCTACCGCATTATGCTGATGTAGCTACTAAGAGTACTAAAACCACTATTCCATTTATAAAAAATAACGAATTTGATTACTCTGCTCCATTAGCATTTTTAGGACCTGGCTACGAAAAGTATGCGTGGCTTATATTTATACCTGTAGTAATATTTATACTTACCGCCGTAAGTAACGGTGCTAATATAACTGATGGTATTGATGGTTTAGCAACAGGTACATCGGCTATAATAGGCGCTACACTTGGTATTTTTGCTTATGTAAGTGGTAATACGGTGTTTGCCAACTACCTAAATATTATGTACATACCCAATATTGGCGAAACGGTAATATTTATAGCCGCCTTTGTAGGAGCGTGTGTAGGTTTCTTGTGGTACAACTCGTATCCTGCGCAAGTATTTATGGGCGATACGGGTAGCTTAATGCTAGGAGGTGTTATTGCTGTGTTTGCATTTGCAGTGCGCAAAGAGTTATTAATACCCATATTATGTGGCGTGTTTTTAGTTGAAAATTTATCGGTAGTGATGCAGGTAGGGTACTTTAAATACACCAAGAAAAAATATGGCGAGGGAAGGCGAATTTTTAAAATGTCGCCGTTGCATCATCATTTTCAAAAAGAGGGAATGCACGAATCTAAAATTGTAAACCGCTTTTTTATTATAGGAATTATGTTGGCATTATTAACAATTGTAACATTAAAGTTAAGATAATTAACCGTGTGGTTAATAAATAAATGAGTAAGAAAATAGTTATATTAGGTGCAGGCGAAAGCGGAACAGGGGCGGCCATCTTAGCAAAAAAGATGGGGTTTGATGTTTTTTTATCGGACGCAGGTATAATTAAAGAAAAATATATAAACGAATTAAACGAACATAACATACCCTACGAACAAGGCGGACACACATTAACCAAAATACACGAAGCTGATGAAGTAATAAAAAGCCCTGGTATTCCTGATAAAATTGCACTTATACAACATTACAAAAACAACAACATACCTGTAATAAGCGAAATAGAATTTGCAGCACGATACACCAAAGCACATATAACAGGCATTACAGGTACAAACGGAAAAACAACAACAACATCGCTTATTTACCACATATATAAAAATGCAGGATTAAACGTAGGGCTTGGAGGAAACATAGGAGAGAGCTTTGCACGACAAGTAGCCTTGCACAATTACGATTACTACGTGTTGGAGTTAAGTAGTTTTCAGCTAGACGGAATGTACAACACCCGCATAAACACTGCAATACTCTGCAATATTACGCCCGACCACTTGGATAGGTACGATTATAAATTAGAAAATTACATAGCATCAAAATACCGCATACTTCAAAATCAAACCAACCAAGACGCATTTATTTACAACATAGACGACCCACTTACCAACACCACATTAGCACACTATAACACCCCAGCAACACATTACCCAATAAGCCTGCACCAACACGTACCGCAAGGCGCTTGCATGATTACCGAAACCGAATTTACAATACATACATTACAAACACAATTACAAATGAGCATCGAAGAATTAGCATTACAAGGAAGACACAATCGTTACAACTCAATGGCAGCTGGCGTTAGCGGCAATTTGGTAGGGATTAGAAAAGAGAGCATTCGCGAGAGCTTAGCCGATTTTGAAAACATAGAACACCGCATGGAGTTTGTAACCAAGGTGCATGGCATTGAGTTTATAAACGACTCCAAAGCCACCAATATAAACTCTACGTGGTATGCGCTGGAAAGTATAAAAACTAATTCGGTATGGATAGTAGGTGGTGTAGATAAAGGTAACGACTATGCTTCGTTGCGCGATTTGGTAAAAGCCAAAGTAAGCGCTATTGTATGTTTGGGCTTAGATAATGCTAAAATACACGAAGCATTTGCTGATGTAGTTACAACTATATTAGACACTACCAATATGGAAACTGCAGTAAAAGAAGCCTACAAATTAGCCAAAAAAGACAGCATTGACGCCGTAATGCTATCGCCTGCTTGTGCAAGTTTTGATTTGTTTCAAAACTATGAAGATAGAGGTTGGCAGTTTAAACAAGCAGTACGTTCGTTGTAATTTTTAAAAATACTAACCAATTGGTTAATGAATAAATAACAACTCAAATGGTTTTTAGTAGCATTACATTTTTACTGTTTTTCTTCCCTGCATTTTTACTTATTTATCAGTTTATTGATAAGCAATATAAAAATGCGTTTATACTTTGTGCCAGTATTTTATTCTATGCGTGGGGTGCACCTAAGTTTATAGTTATATTATTAGCTACTACCACCTTAGATTTTTATTTGGTTAAAGCACTTGATAACAGTACAACTGAGCGCAACCGAAAATTATTTTTAGTAGCATCGTTGCTAATGAATTTGGGCTTATTAGCCTATTTTAAGTATGCTAATTTTTTTATAGAAAACGTAAACGCAGCATTAAGTGTAGCAGGCATTACCAATGTAACATGGACAAAAATAATACTACCTATAGGTATATCATTCTATACGTTTGAAACCGTTACTTATGTAGTAGATGTATATAGAAAAGTACACAAGCCTTTGCGTAATTTTTGGGATTATCAATTGTATATTATTCTATTTCCAAAATTAATAGCAGGGCCTATTGTACGCTTTCATTCCATAGCCGACCAAATAACCCAGCGCAACGAAACCATTGACGATAAGCTCCATGGTTTTACTCGTTTTTGTGTAGGCTTAGCCAAAAAAATATTAATAGCCAATGTACTTGGTGCAGAGGCCGATGCCATAATGAATCAAAGTCCCGAAACCCTTACCACTGCTAGTGCTTGGGTGGGTATAATGGCATATACGTTTCAAATTTATTTTGATTTTTCGGGCTACTCCGATATGGCTTTGGGAATAGGTAAAATGATAGGCTTTACGTTTCCCGAAAACTTTAATAACCCTTATAACGCTACAAGTATTACTGAGTTTTGGCGCAGATGGCACATATCATTAGGCGCATGGATGAAAAATTATTTGTACATACCCTTAGGCGGCAACAAAGTAGATACGCAATGGCGATTGTTTTTTAACCTTTGGTTTGTGTTTTTAGTATCGGGGTTGTGGCATGGCGCAAGTTGGAATTTTGTTATTTGGGGGGCGTTTCATGGCTTTTTCTTAATTATGGATAAAGCATTTTTACTTAAATTTTTAACCAAAATAGGCAAGCTACCCAGTGTGTTATTTACATTTATAATAGTAATGATAGGTTGGGTGTTTTTCAGGATTGAGGGGCTTGCGCAAGCATTGCACTACATCAAACAACTATTTGCATTTAACTTTGATACCAGTAATTTAAGTACTTCGCTGGAGTTTAAGTGTACGTTAGTAGTAGCAATAGTTATATCATTTATTCATTTGTTTAAAATTGGCGAAAAGCTACAAGCGTTTGTTTACAATGGTGCTAACACATTAAAATGGTATGTACCTGCATTGCTTATTTCGTTTGTACTATATACGCTAAGTGTAGGTGCTATTACTACTGCCACATTTAACCCGTTTATTTATTTTAGATTTTAAAAGATGGATAATAAAATTAAAAGTGGTTTATTTACAGTAATCCTCATTTTTTTGTGGCTACCCACACTTGTAGGTAATCTTATCAACGAAAAGCCATTGCATGGTTATATTACAGAGTATGCTAAAGTTTCTTTTACTCTCGATAATTGGTTTACAGAGGACTATCAGCAAAATTTTGAACAATACAATAATCAAAATTTTGGCGGTAGAATTACCTTGTTGCGCATACACAATCAATTGCAATATAGTTTGTTTAACAGTAGCAAAGCCCCCGCTATGATTATTGGAAAAAACGAATATTTGTACGGCGACAATTACGTGTATGCTTACACTGGAGAAAACTTTGTGGGATATGATAGTATTATGTCTCAAAGTAAAAAAATTAAAAAATTGCAAGATACACTGCTTACTAAAGGCATCCATTTTTTAGTTGCATTTGCGCCAGGCAAGGGTACATTTATGCCTGAATACATACCCGAAAAATATTTAAGTAAACGGTACGAAACAACTAATTTAAAGGCTTTTTTAACCACATTTAATAAATTAAATATTTCGTATATTAATTTTAGCGATTGGTTTGATAAAATGAAATATACAGCCAAATACCCACTGTATCCACAGGCTGGTTGGCATTGGAGTAATTATGGGCAATACCTCGCCATGGATTCATTGTTGAGCTATGTAGAAACAATTAAAAAGGTAGATCTTCCCAATATAGTGTTAGATAGTTTGATAGTAGGCAACTATAATACTGAACGAGAATATGATGGCGGACATTTAATGAATTTATACGATACACTGCCTACCTATGCAATGGCGCAACCTTATTTTCATTTTGACACATTACACAAAACTAAAATTAAAACACTAGTAATCGGCGATAGTTATTACGATGAAATGTGGGCTAGAGGCTTATCCTTAAACGCATTTGACGATGGTAATTTTTGGTATTATAACCTAGATGTTTATGATAATAATCCGAATGGAATTAAAGATCGAAAATTATTAAACATAAAACAGGAAATAGAAAAAAATAAATTAATACTACTAATGCCTACTAATGCCTACTAATGCCAATATATATAAACTAGGATTTGGGTTTATAGAAGAGGCTTATGAAGCTTACTTTGATCCTAATTATGAATTAAAAAGAATTAAAAAAGAGCGCATAAACAAAATAATACACAACATAAAACACACGCCCGAGTGGCTAAAATCTATTACACACAAGGCGCAAGTGGAAGGTATTGATATTGAAACGGCCCTACTAAACAATGCTAAATACGTAATAAACGAGGAAGACAAGAAAGCTATTAAATAAATGGTTAGGTAGTTTTTGAGTGGTTGAAATATAGTACTTTAGTTTTTTTGC
>JBEBIC010000295.1:0-3176 GCA_040080595.1 Bacteroidia bacterium
AATGAACGAGTAGCGTGTTACTAAAACTTAATAACGTCGCCGTCGTTAAGGTCTTGGTAGCCCTTGGTTATTACTTGGTCGCCTACGGCTAAACCACTTGTAATTTCGGCCATTCCGTTATAATCCACCCCTTTGGTAACGATAACTTTTTTAGCAGTAGTTTTATCGGCTACCATTACATAAAAACCAGTTTCGTCTTTTTGTATAAGGTTTACAGGCAATACCATTGCTTTAGCGTTTTTGTAGTCGTTTACTTTTACTACTGCTATCATGTTTGCTCTAAAATCGTCATCAAACGGAAGTTTACTTTCTATAGTAAATGAGCGGCTTGCAGGGTTAATGTATTTGGCTGCAAATGATATTTTGTTGTGTAAGGTTTTGCTCAACGATGGAAATTCTACTATAATGTCGTTGCCCGTGTGTACCTTGCTAGCATAGCTTTCGGCCATTTCGGCGGTTACTTTTAAGTGTGCAGGGTTTACAATGCGTGCAATGGGCATACCAGGCATAGCGTAGTTACCTACCTTGGCGTTAAACATTTCTATAGTACCGCTTATTGGAGCTTTTATTTTAGCCATTTCCAACTGTTCGTTAGCTGCGGCTATTTGTTTTTCCATTGCTTCTTTGCTAGTTTTAGCTTGCAAGAATTGTATTTCTGTACCTATTTTTTGATCCCATAAATTCTTTTGACGCTCGTACAACGATTTTACTAATTCGTATTGTGTTTTTACGGCCTCTATATTTTTGCTTATGCTTTCACTCTCCAATGTTGCAAGTACTTGCCCTTTAGTAACGGCGCGTCCTTCCTGTACTAATACGGTTTGTATTGTACCTGGCATCTTTGCATTAATATCTACTACTTCCTCACCATCCACTTTACCTTGTATGTCTATGTAATGTTCAAATGTTGTTAGGGCTACAGGAGCCACAGCTACCTCTTTAAACTTGACTATTTTAGTGGTAGTGTCATTTTTTGCAACTAACTTAGTTAGTGAATCTATTTTTAAGTTTAATTCTTCTCTATCTGTAATTAACGCCTCTAATTTTTGTTCGTTACTTTTGCAGGCGGTTAATACTACTAATAATGTGGCTGCTGCTATGTATGTAATTTTCATAATATGTATATAGTTTTTAAGTTTATGTTTTTGATGTGTTGTTATGCTATGTTTTAAACGTAATTCGTAATTTTTAATTCGTAATTACTATTTAATAGTACCTGTTGCTTTTTCGTAATCTATTTTAGCAATGTAATAATCGTATAGGGCTACTGCGTAGTTGGTTTCGGCCTCTTTAAGTGCTGTAGCAGCAGTAGTTACCTCAAGGTTACTACCTACGCCTTGGTCGTATTTTTTCTTGCTTACTTCATATACGTTTTTTGCTAGTTCTATATTGCGTTTGTTATTACTTATGCTTACTACTGCATTGCTGTATGATGTAAGCGAACTCTGCGTTTCAAGGCTTATGCCGTTTTGCAAATTGCGCATATTGTTTTGTGTTTTCATAACATTAAGTGCAGCTTGTTGCGTTTTAAAATGTTTTTGAAAACCACTAAATATAGGCACATTAACAGTTGCTCCTATTACCGCAGTTTGATACCAAGGTTCGCCCGCTTTAAACACATCAAACTTTGCTCGTTGTGCATTACCACTATACGAACCATACGCTACCACAGTAGGCAAGTACGATAATCGGTTACGTTTTAAATCCAACTGATTGAGTTTTAAATTAGTCTCCAACAATGCGTATTCAGGGCGGTTGGTTACATCTAACTTAGCGTCTAACGATACGTTGCTTACCTCTATACTCTGTTCTATTTTATCAGTAAGTTGTATGGGTTGTTGTGTATCGTAGTTCATTTGGAACTTTAATACCGTTTCGGTTAAGGTTATTAATTTGTCTATTTTTTGTTTTTCGCTCACCAAATTATTGTACAGTACTTCTATTCTATCTACATCTATCAACTCCACAAAACCTTGTTTGTTAAATGCTTTGGTGTCGCTCAATAATTTTTCAATACGCCCAATATTCGCAGTTAATAATGTTAGGCGCTCTTTGTTTACCAATACACCGTAATAGGCTTTGGCTACATTAGCTTTAATATCGTTGTTGCTTATATCAGCTGTTTTTTTGGTTAGTTCCAAATAGGTTTTAGTAGCTTGTACTCCTATTAAATAATCGCTACTAAATAATAATTGGCTTGCACTCAACCCCAATGTTGCATTGTACTTTGTTCCAAATTTTACAGGAATAAAAGAACCTGCGGGTGCGCCAAATATTTCTCCTGGCAGTAATGAGGTAGGTATTACTACAAAATCTTTCACATCAAAACTCCCTGATATTTGGGGTAATCCCATACCAATTGTTTCTTTTACTTTGGCTTGTGCTATTTGCATATCTATTGCCGAGTTAGATAGTGTTACACTATTTTTAATAGCGTAATCTTGCGCTTCTTTAAGCGTAAAGGCTGTGGTGGTGGCGGTTTGTGCATTACTTAACTGTTGCGCAGTTACCAACACTAACGTAAGCCCGAGTTGTTTTAAGTTCATGTTTTAATTATTGTTTTTTAGTTTGTGATGTATTTTTCCAGTTGTTTTAAGCCCTTAGCAGTAGCCATTGCACGTACGTGATACGCTATCATTTCAAAATGTATTTCGTGTAGTTTGTATTCTTTACTTGGAAACAATTCTATATCAAATAGTATTTCAAATTTGCCTACAAACAAGCGTGCATACACTTCGGTATTTAGTTTTTCTCGGTACAAGTCTTCTGCCTTTCCTCGTGTTATGTTTTCTATAATACAGTTGAGAATATGCTTATGCTTAAAATCTTTAAATAACCCCCATACTTCGGGATAAAATTTTTGTAAGTCGTACACCACCGAAGGGTGCATTTCGGTAAAGCGTTGTTTTAAATCTTCGTTTACGAGCAACAACTCTTCAATAGCATTTTTAGATTTTATAACATTTTCTTGGCAACGTACCCTATCAGCTTCCATGTCGTGCAAAAACGTTTTTTTGAGCAAATCGGTTTTGTCTTCAAAATGATTGTAGAGTGTTTTTTTTGAAACACCTAGTTCGCGCGCTACGTCGTCCATAGTTATGCTTTTTACGCCTAAGCGTGTAAACAGGCTAAAGCAGGCAGTTAGCAAGCGGGTTTCTTTTTCGTCTGTTATTTTC
>JBEBIC010000296.1:0-3147 GCA_040080595.1 Bacteroidia bacterium
TTGCATTTAATTGAAAAGTAGGATATATTATTAATTATATAAGAATTAACAAATAAAAAGAATGGATTTTAAAACAAATTTAGGAAGTAAATTAATCATAATTGGGGCAATTATTTTAATTATTGTTTCATTATTTTCTCTTCGAGAAAACATGTTACACAGTGAGCCTTATAGTAATCATATATATAGAGTAGTATCAATGTTATTATTAATAGGAATAACATTTTACAGAATAAAAAATAAAAACAATTAAAAAAGCACATGCTCTGACTATGCGTTTAGGTAATTAAGGGTTAGCAAGCTATACGGTTTGCTAACCCCGCTTAAGCGTAGTATTACGTAAACAAAGGGCGGTGGTTTATACCGTTTGCTAAGTTTAGTTTGCAACTAAATTTAGGCATCTTAAAAAAAACAACAACAACATTACAGCTTAATTATCCAAAACTTTGCTACCGCCCAATCAAGCCTTACATCATACAAGATACATCATACAACAAAAAGCAACCTTTCTACACACGCATTAAGATTATGTATTGCCAATGGCACGTTCCAATTAGCAGTGTTACGCACCTCCACTTTATTGGATATTGCTCGTAGTTGAATAACTTGTAACTCGTGCATAGCACACACATACAGTACTGCTGCACCTTCCATAGTTTCTATATCGGGGGCAAATAATTGTATTACTTTATCTATAGCACTTGCGTTGCCGTGTACCGTGTTTACAGTTACACCTTTTACTTTAGGTAAAGTGTTGAGATGTACGTTGTTGCTAGTAAAATTGGCACTTACACGCAATTCATTATTTTGCATAAAACCAAGTTGTTCCATAGTAATAAATTCATCACCAGCTTGTGCGCCCATTTCGGCAAAACAATCGCTTACTACATTTACCACAGTTCCTATAGCATAGTTGGGCGTAAAACTCCCCGCAATGCCCACGTTTACTACTAAATAAAAACTATGCTGTGCCAATGTATGCGTAAGCCAATAAGTAGTATTAACCATGCCCACGCCAGTTACCAACACATATATAGTATGCGTGGCGTGTGTATAAGCCGTTAATTGCTCGCTTATTTTTTGTTGCTGCGTAAGAGAGGGTAGGAGTGGGGCAATTTCAAACGAAGTGGCCGAAACTATAAGTATATTCATTAGTTGTGTAAAATGCTTGGCAGTAAAGATAGATTTTAATATTAATGCAATATATTTGCACCAACAAAAATACACAATGGTTTATATAACACGCAAAGAGCATTTTAACGCAGCCCACAAAGTACACCGTGCCGAGTGGTCATTACAAAAAAACACCGAAGTTTTTGGCAAATGTGCCAACCCCAATTGGCATGGGCATAATTATAATTTATACGTAACCGTAAAAGGCAAACCCAACCCCGAAACAGGTTTTGTAGTGGATTTAAAAGCACTTAGCGTACTTATACGTGAACAAATAACAGAAGTATTAGACCATAAAAACTTAAATGAAGACGATACATTTATGAAAGGCTTAATACCCACCACCGAACACATGAGCATAGAAATATGGAAGCACCTGCAAGCTCCTATTATAGCCATGGGCGCACACTTACATTGTATAAAACTATACGAAACCGAAAATAATTACGTGGAGTATTTTGGGGAGGAATAAGTACTAAACACAGTTAATTTTAACATAAAAACCAATGCAAACATTACTATTACTTACCTGGGAAAGTTGCGTGTTTGCACTACAATCGTTGTGGGGCAATAAGCTACGTAGCCTACTATCGTTGCTAGGCATAACCATAGGTATATTTGCAATAATTACCGTATTTACAATGATTGATAGCATGAAAGATAAAATTTCGGGTTCTATTAATGAGTTAGGTAGCGATGTTATTTATGTGCAAAAATGGCCTTGGGAGTTTGGGGGCGATTTTCCTTGGTGGAAATATTACAAACGTCCATTGCCCAAATTAGAAGAGGTTGCTGAAGTAGAAAAGCGTTGCAATGCAGTAGCGGCGGCTTGTTTTACCATATCGGGTAATCATACCCTAAAGTTTAATACCACCAGTTTGCAAAAAACAAACATTACAGGCATCACCCACAATTATAATGTAGTAAAAAATGTTCCGTTAAATGAAGGGCGATATTTTACCAACGAAGAATCGCAGGCAGGACGTCATGTAGCCATTATAGGCAGTGGAGTTGCTGGTAATTTATTTGGGCAAAATGTAGGTGCTTTGGGCAAAGATATCAAAATACAAGGCGTAAAATATACAGTAATAGCCATACTAACCAAGCAAGGCGAAAGTATATTTGACCCCGATGCCGACAATAAAGTATATATACCACTGCAAGCCGCACGTTCCATAATGAACATACACGACGAAGACGCTGACCCTTGCCTATACGTACTACCCAAGAAAAACGTATCAACCCAACAGCTCAAAGACGAACTAACCGTAGCCATGCGCAGTATTAGACGCATAGCACCTACTGATGATAATAACTTTGCACTGAATGAATCTTCGTTAATATCTAAAGGCTTTGATAGTTTGTTTGATATAATAAATGTGGCAGGAACAGTAATAGGAGGTTTTTCTATACTTGTAGGTTGTTTTGGTGTGGCAAATATTATGTTTGTGAGTGTGCGTGAGCGTACACCAATAATAGGAATACAAAAATCGTTAGGAGCTAAAAACTATTTTATACTCGTACAATTTATAGTAGAGTCCATTATTTTGTGTGTGTTGGGTGGAATTGTGGGCATATTTTGTGTAGGATTAGTAGTTATGGGCGTAAATGCGGCTATGGATATGCACATGAGTTTATCAGCGCATAATATTACCTTAGGACTTGGAATATCAGTAATAATAGGGGTTATAGCAGGAGTACTACCTGCAATACAAGCTGCAAAGCTGGACCCTGTGGAGGCAATACGAATGAGTTAATATTTTTTTTCATTTTTATTTGGAGATTTGAAAAATGGTTGTACATTTGCACACGTAAACAATAACAAAAATTATTGCGAAAGTAGCTCAGTTGGTAGAGCACGACCTTGCCAAGGTCGGGGTCGCGAGTTCGAATCTCGTCTTTCGCTCCACTATTAAATCGTCCCGATTTTCTTAATCGGGATTTTTTAATTAACGTTCTTTAGGTGCCAAACAC
>JBEBIC010000297.1:0-3145 GCA_040080595.1 Bacteroidia bacterium
TAGCTTGTAGTTCCAATATGGCTTTGGGGTTGGGCGTGGTGGTGCCTATGCCTACGTTGTTTTGGGCTTGCGCTTCGGCTCCGCTCAGCGACCATATAGACAGTAGTAAGAGTAGAATAGCGGCGGTGCGTTGTATTATGGTTTTGTATATTGTACGTTGTAAAATTTGTTTGTGCGCAAAAAACGCACTTAATTTTGTTTTACTTAATACATCGTACAGTTTTAAACTGTAATTATTTTGCTGTGTCTTCATAAAATTGGGAGATAAGGGGGGGGGAAATAATAGTCGTATAATTTAGTCAAGGTTTTATTACTTTATTTCTACCACATTTAATGTTCTATTTGTTTCTTCTCCAGATTCTGGAGCTACTGCGCTACCTGCACTAACACGCCATTGTACTTTCACGGTATGTGTACCTGCACTAACACTAGTAGCTAACCATGTAGCGGCTACATTTTGTTGATAAAAACTAGGACCAGGTTGTTGCGTTTGAGCATTGCCATAAAGTGCCGCAGTAACTGCAGTACCATCTATTGTAAACCTAAAACCAACAATGTTTGGAGCGGCATTTGAAGTAGAGGCTGTATTAAAATTTATTAGCATATTGCCACCAGTAGTAGTTACAGTTACAGCCATACCAACCATATCTACCCAAGTAGTTGAAGATGTAGTTAGTGCTGTAGCATCAGTAGCCTGTGCACTTGCAGGTGCATTGGTCGCCATAGTGGTTGTTACTATATTTTGTATAGTTGTGCTACCTATTGTTACGGTAGTAGGTATAGCTTTTATAGCATATACCATAGCTACGTTACGTGGGCGGGTTTCGGCACCACCTGTTAAACCAACATTTGTTGGAGTTCTTGCGTAAGGCGCCATTCTTCCTTGTGTAGCACCGTTTACAGAATTTGCTTGACTCAAATCTAAAGCATCAACATTTGATAAATGATCATGGCTTTTAAAATCATCTAACTGATTACTCCCCATAACCCTTGCTGCATCAGCCCCACGACCATTATCATAACCACGTACAAACTCGCCACGCAAGTCGGGTAGGTTAAATGTAGTACTACCATTGCCTGCGCCGTAAGTAGTACCTATTTTGGCAAAAAATGCGGAATAAGTACTACGGCTTACTGCACTGCCATTACACTCTAAATAATCGGTAGGTATGCTTGTATAAGGAAATATACTTATAGCACCTAGGCTAGGGTCGGGGTTGTTGCTTGCTTGTACCCAGTACGTGCCATCGTGGTACCAAAATGTACTGGTAGTAAGGTCGTACACTTGTAAGCCTGCTATAGTAGCATCGGCCGTATTATTATTTATAGCTAAGCGTTGCACACTAGTTACACGAGGCATAAGTAAACCTTTAGAGGTACTTACCATATCTAACAAGGCCTTGGCGTTAGGCGTTGTAGTACCTATACCCACATTTACCGCATCAGCACCTGTACCGCCTAGTACAAGGCTATTGCTTGCGCCTACTTTGGCTTTGTAGCCTATGGCAGTGGCGTTAGTAAGGTTATTAACTGCTACATCGGTATTATAACCCAATAGTGTATTGTTACTTCCTGTAGTATTAGTAAGACCTGCCGAACTTCCTATTACCGTATTGGCTGCACCTGTAGTATTAAAATATAAACTAAAATAACCTTGTGTTGTATTGTTATCTCCTGTAGTAGTTGAGTAAGCAGCGTTAGAACCCACTATAGTATTAGCTACGCCTGTTGTATTACCTCTTAAGCTGTATGCACCTATTGCAACGTTATCGCTAGCGGTAGTATTGTTTAATAAACTAGATACACCATAAGCGGTATTATTACTACCTGTAGTATTCCAAAAAAAACTTTGATAACCAGTAGCGGTATTATAACTACCTGTAGAATTATTTTGAAGGCTACTTGCTCCTGATGCTGTATTATAGCTACCTGTAATATTGTTTAGTAGGCTACTTGCTCCTGATGCTGTATTCGATTGTCCAATTGTATTAAAAGACATACTTTGATTACCTGTAGCTGTATTATTACCAGCTGTAGTGTTGGCATTTAAACTATTATGTCCTGATGCAGTGTTACCTGTACCTGTGGTATTATTCATTAATACTTGCGCTCCTGTAGCTGTGTTTTGTGCACCTGTAGTATTATTCGCTAAAGCTGTTCTACCCGTAGCTGTATTGCCATTTCCTGAGGTGTTGTTTTGAAGACTTTGATAACCTATAGATACATTGCTAGTGCCGCTTGTGTTTTTGCTTAACGCTTGGTTACCTACCGCCACATTTTGCAAGCCTGTGCTTGGCGTACCTGTAGTACCGTACATAGCTTGATAACCTACTACTACGTTATTGCTAGCCGTGTTGTTGGCAGGAAGTGGGTCGCCACCAGTTAGCGACTGCGCTCCAATAGCTATGTTTGGATTGGAAATATTAACAATATTTATTGCAGCTTGGCTTCCTATAGCTACGTTATCATTACCTACTGTATTATTATATAGTGCTGACACTCCTAAGGCCACATTTCTAAAACCTGATGTGTTTTTAGTTAATGCGCTTTGTCCACCAATAGCTACGTTACCTCCTCCTGTTGTGTTATCAGCTAAACAGCCCCAGCCAAAAGCAAGATTATTGCTACCTGTAGTTAAAGCAATTAAATTACGACTACCCACCGCTACGTTAAAACCACTATTAACAGTTGCTGTAGTAGGCCCTGAGGGACCAAAATATAAATTGCCCCAATAGCCACCATCATAACTATTATTATAGGCTAAACGTATTAAATTATACCCCGAGTTTGATGCTAACAATGCGTCATGAGTAATATTTGTACCAGATACAATGGGTGTTTTACCAATTTTAGCATTACCATCATATACATGTAGTTTAATACCTGCGGTAGGTGTGGCAGTTCCTATACCTACATCGCCTGCGCTAGTTACACGTATTTTTTCGGTATTGTTGGTACGTGTTACAAAATCCACATTATCTGTTGTGCCTATGAAGTTAGTACCTGCTACTGTGCCTGCATTTCCCAGTATATTCCATGCACTTGAGGGTGCGGGTAGTGTGCTTGCGTTTATCCATGTGGGTGCTACTCCTGCGCCTGCACTGGCTAGTAGTTGCCCTGCTGTACCTGCACTTGCGTTGGGCAT
>JBEBIC010000298.1:0-3100 GCA_040080595.1 Bacteroidia bacterium
ACAGCAACGTAGGTATAGGCACCACCACGCCAAACCCCAAGGCTATACTGGACTTAAAAGCAACCGACAAAGGTTTGCTAGCCCACGTATGAATACCACACAAATGAATGCCATAGGCGTAACTGCTACCGAAAATGCGTTACTAGTATATAATACAGATAGTAATTGCTACCATTTTTACAACGGTACACTATGGAAAAACCTTTGCGTAGCAAAAGCAACAGGTGCTGATACAGCGGCCATAAACAAAGCCATAAAAAACTATTTGAGTAATGTAACTTACACCACTGTTGTAAATAACATACAAATAGACTCAAGTGTAAATAACTACAGCACTACCAACGTAAGTAATGTAAACATACTTAATGTGGATACTAGCGTTACCAATGTTAGTAACACTAATATTACTAATACTAACATACTTAACGTGGATACTAGCATTACCAATGTTAGTAACACTAACGTAAGCAATGTAAACATACTTAATACCGACACCACCATAAGTAACTATACGAGTAGTACCAACGCTACGTTTACCAACTTAACAGTAGGCGGACAAACCATTAACAACCTTATTGGCGATAGTATAGCCACACAAGCGTGGTTACAAAAAGGAAATAATGCCAACCCTAATAATAAATTAGGTACACTTAACAATACCGACCTGCACGTATATGCAGGCGGGCTAGAACGCATAACAGTAGGCGCAGGTGTAGGTAATGTAGGTATAAACCAAGGCTTGCCTACCCAAAAATTAGATGTAGTGGGCAACGTACAGTTTACAGGTGCCCTAATGCCAGGTACAGATGCTGGTACTACAGGAAAAGTATTAGTAAGCCAAGGCACAAACTCTGCGCCTATATGGGTAGCACCAGGTAGCTTAGGCACTACAGGTACACCAGGTAATAATGCGCTAAGCAAAACCACCGCCGAGCCCGCAGGTGTAAACTGCCCCAATGGCGGACAAAAAATAGAAACGGGTGTGGACATAAACGCCAATAACATATTAGACGCAAGCGAAATAACAGCAACACAACTATGTGTGCAACGGCGCTACAGGCCCACAAGGCGTAGCAGGAGTTGCTGGCCCAGCAGGTGCTAATGGATCTGTAGGCGCTACAGGCCCACAGGGGATAGCAGGTGTAGCGGGAGCCAATGGTGCCGCTGGCGTGGCAGGCACGCCAGGCGTAAACGGAACTAATGGTACTAACGGCGCGGCAGGTGCAACAGGCGCAACAGGATTAACTGGTGCTGTAGGTCCAGCAGGTGCGGCGGGAGCAACAGGTCCTGCAGGTGTTGCAGGCCCAGCGGGTGCAGTAGGAGCAACAGGTTTAACTGGCGCTGTAGGTCCAGTAGGTGCAACAGGCCCTGCAGGTGTTGCAGGTGCAGTAGGGCCAACAGGCCCCACAGGTACGGCAGGACTTAATACTCTTATAAAGACTACTAACGAACCTGCAGGCGTAAACTGTACTACTGGAGGTAAAAAAATAGAAACTGGTGTAGATGCAAATGCAAATGCTATATTAGAAGCAGGAGAAGTTACTGCAAGTACTTATGTATGTAATGGTAGTAATGGTAGCGCAGGAGCTTCATCTACTGGTAACGGATTGTATGATGTAGTTAAATTGCATCAAGGTACATCTGGCAGAGCGCAAAAATATGTTGTGTTAAGTAACGGAGACGTACTTGGTTGGGGGGAAGATGCGGGCTATGGCTCATTGGGAGATGGTACTGAAAATGGTAATAAAAGTGTTCCAATGTCTATAAATTTACCAGGACCTTGCAGGGAGGTTATTATAGATAATATAACTAATTATTTTTTAATGCAAAACGGAGATGTATATTCATGTGGGTATAATGGAAATGGCGAACTTGGTATAGGAAACAATACAGATACTTACAATCCTACAAAAGTACTTAATGTAAGTAATGTTACAAAATTAGTAACTACTAAAATGACAACGGATAATGGAGGGCATACAGCCTGTGCATTAACAACAACAGGACAATTATGGTGTTGGGGTTACAATGCTTATGGGCAAGTAGGTGATGGTACAACCGTGGGTAAAAATACGCCAACCTCTATATTTCCAAATAGTGTTATTGATATTGATGGAGGGGGCGCTGATGCAGGTTCGTTTTGTGCGATAATGAACGACTCCACATTAAGATGTTGGGGATATAATGGACAAGGGCAATTAGGTATAGGTAATACAACAAATGCCAGTACTCCTCAAACATTATTTTTATTAACTAAAGTGAAAAATATAAGTGCTGTTGGATATTATAACAACAATGTACGTAGGTGTGCGCTACGTAGTAATGGAGATATGTACTGTTGGGGATATAATGGAAACGGACAAGTAGGAGATGGTAGTGTTACAAACAAAACATCTCCTGGTTTAATAGTAAGTAATGTAAAACAAATGGCATTAGGAAGTCTTACTACTTACGCATTGCTTAATACTGGTCAAGTATATTCGTGGGGGTACAATGCTTATGGACAAGTAGGAAACGGTACAACTACTCAACAAACAGGGCCGACTTTGTTAGTAAGTTTATCAGCTATTGATACTATAGCATGTACAACTATGAGTTTAACAACCTCTGCATTTGCAATTAAAAATTCTGGAAACACCGTGTATTCTTGGGGGTATAACGGTTGGGGGCAGTTAGGAAATGGCACAACAGCTAATCAATTAACTCCAAGTATTATTAATTTAAAAAATGTAAAATCACTTACCTCATCTAGTACCTATAGTGATGGAGGTGTTGGTATTGGTTGGAGTGCAGCCTCTATTATTGCTTTATTGAAAGATGGAGGCGTTAAGTGTTGGGGCTACGGTGGAAACGGAGGTATAGGTAACGCTATGAATCTTAGTGCAAACTCACCCCAGCTCATAAAGAGATAAAATACATATTAATAAAATAAAAAAGATGAAAACATTACTTACCTCAACTAAATTATTTATCCTCTTACTAAGTATAAATACAATTACTAAAGCAGCAACATATACTGCTATTGGTTGCCCTACACCACTAGCTTGGACAAACGGACCGCCTGCTACTAATCCATTTGGTTACGTAACTCTTGTGGCAG
>JBEBIC010000299.1:0-3098 GCA_040080595.1 Bacteroidia bacterium
AATAACAGGTATAGTATAATTGTCAATTTTTTCATTTCACTTTTTTACAAATCAATATCTCTTTAACACAATGGCCTTATTGGCAACACTTAGTTGTTATTTAATTACAACAAATATAATGCGTTTGGTTTTAACTACAGCTTAATAATGTAAAGTTAAATTACCCCTGTTAAAAATTAGCGAAAACATTAAGCGCATTAACTATTATAAAATTTTAGTTTTGTGCATTCAAAATAGAATATACACACCTACTAAATATAATTACACCATGAGCAAAATACTTAAAACCGAAGCATTAGATTACCACTCCGAAGGTCGCCCTGGAAAAATAGAAGTTATACCTACCAAACCCACTAGTTCGCAACGCGACTTATCATTGGCGTATTCGCCAGGTGTTGCCGAGCCGTGTTTAGAAATAGAAAAAGACCCAAGCACTGCTTATAAATACACCGCCAAAGGAAACCTAGTAGCCGTAATAAGCAATGGTACTGCGGTATTGGGCTTGGGTAACTTAGGTGCATTGGCAAGTAAACCAGTAATGGAAGGCAAGGGTGTATTGTTTAAAATATTTGCCGATATTGATGTATTTGATATTGAAGTAGATGTAACCGATGTGGATAAATTTGTAGAAACCGTAAAAGCAATAGCACCAACGTTTGGAGGTATTAACTTAGAGGATATAAAAGCACCCGAATGTTTTGAAATAGAACGTCGTTTAAAAGAGGAGCTAAACATTCCGCTAATGCACGACGACCAACACGGCACAGCCATCATTACATCGGCAGGATTGCTTAATGCCTTAGAACTAGCAGGCAAAAAAATAGAAGACGTAAAAATAGTAGTAAACGGCGCAGGAGCATCTGCCAATAGTTGCACCAAGCTATACATAGCATTGGGCGCACGCCGCGAGAATATTTTAATGCTAGATAGCAAAGGTGTAATAACTACTCACCGTACCGATATTGACGACGAAAAACGCACATTTGCACGAGATGTAAGTATTACCACACTTACTGAAGCTATTGCGGGTGCTGATATGTTTTTGGGCTTGAGTAAAGCTAATGTACTAAGTACCGCTATGGTGCAAAGTATGGCGGCTAACCCTATTGTGTTTGCATTGGCTAATCCTAACCCCGAAATACCGTACGACGAAGCCATGGCGGCTCGCCCCGATATTATAATGGCAACAGGTAGGAGCGACCACCCCAATCAAGTAAACAACGTATTGGGCTTTCCGTATATATTTCGTGGTGCGCTAGATGTACGTGCAACAGGCATTAACGAAGCTATGAAATTAGCTGCAGTACGTGCCATAGCACAGTTGGCCAAAGAGCCAGTGCCCGATGATGTAAACATGGCGTATGGCGAACGTAACCTATCGTTTAGCCGTATGTATATTATACCTAAACCCTTAGACAAACGCCTTATATACACCATTGCGCCCGCAGTAGCCAAAGCAGCTATGGATAGCGGAATAGCACAAGCACCCATTGCAGATTTTGAAGCCTATAAAACCGAATTAATAAACCGTTTAGGTTTGGGTAATAGTTTAATGCGTACTGCTACAACCCTTGCCAAACAAGCGCCTAAACGTGTAGTATTTGCCGAGGCCGACCATTACAAAATACTAAAAGCAGCACAAGTAGTAAAAGACGAGGGTATAGCAATACCAGTATTATTGGGCGATAAAGCCAAGATACTAGCCGCTATTGACGAGTATCATATAGACCTTAAAAACGTAGAAATAATAGACCCTCGTAGCGAGGAAGAAACCGAACGTTTAGAAAAATTTGGTGACTTGTTTTTTGAAAAACGTAAACGCCGTGGTTATACCCTGTTTGAAGCACGTAAGCAAATGCGTGAGCGTAACTACTTTGGCGCAATGCTAGTAGAAACAGGCTTTGTAGATGCTATGATAAGCGGTATTACACGCAAATACCCCGACACTATAAAACCTGCACTGCAAGTAATAGGCGTTGATGATGGACAAAAAACGATAGCGGGTATGTACATAATGATGACCAAAAAAGGACCATTCTTTTTTGCAGATACCACCATTAACAAAAATCCTACGCCACAAGAATTAGTAGAAATAACCGAACTGGTAGATAGAATATTACGCCGCTTTAATATAGAACCACGTATTGCATTACTATCGTATGCTAACTTTGGTAGTGCCGATGGCGAAGACTCTGTAAAAATGCGTACCGCAGTACAACTCCTACACGAAAAACACCCACACATAATAGTAGATGGCGAAATGCAAGCCAACTTTGCGCTAAACAAAGACTTGTTAAAAGAGCAATTTCCGTTTTCGCCCCTTAGCGAAAAAAGCGCCAACGTACTTATATTCCCTAACCTTGCCGCAGGTAATATTGCCTATAAACTTATGCAAGAAATAGGCAGTGCCGAAGCCATAGGCCCTGTGCTATTAGGTATGCGAAAGCCAGTACACATATTACAACTGGGCAGCAGCGTACGCGAAATTGTAAACATGGTAACTATTGCGGTTATTGATGCACAAATAAGGAAGTAGGTGAGTAAATATTGAAACAAATAATCTATATAATTACGGG
Source organism: Bacteroidia bacterium (assembly GCA_040080595.1). Lineage (GTDB taxonomy): Bacteria > Bacteroidota > Bacteroidia > UBA4408 > UBA4408 > JACMRI01. Next base: position 2,577 of record JBEBIC010000299.1, read on the forward strand.
TATTGCCTTTGTGGTTTTATTAGCAAGCTATACGCTTGTTAATAATCCTACTTCTTTTTTTAATATTCCAGCACAAACTATTAATTTATATAAGATAATTGGAGTAAATACTACAGCTAAAGAGCATACGGTAAAGAGTTTTAACATTAGCGAATTGATTTCATATAAAGAGTATAAAACTTTTTTAAACGATACTAAAAACGATTCTTCAATTGAATATTATCAAACACTATTACCAGATAGCAATATTGGGTCAATAGAAATTCGTAATAAATACATCAAAGGCAATGCGTATGATAATTTGCCTGTACTTGGAATTTCTTGGGATAATGCGATGAATTTTTGCAGATGGAAAACACTAAAAGAAAACAAAGATTCTATTCAATTTATATATCGTTTACCAATATACTCTGAGTGGTTAGCTGCATATTTTTATCTATCTCAAAATAAAATAAAAAATGATTTTAATCAAAATTACTCTGATTGGCTTATAAACTCTAAAAGTGAGGTCTGTTATAATTG
>JBEBIC010000300.1:0-3096 GCA_040080595.1 Bacteroidia bacterium
GCTTCGCTACTGGGGTTTATTAACTTGTAACTTTTGTAATTGTTGTTTACGTTGGTGTGTATAATGTTTATTTGTTGCGGTTGAAAATCATACAGCAATGTACTATTTACTTTTATAGTTTTAGGATTTGGTATTTTTTGTAGTTCTATATATACCCATATACTTCCTTTCTCGGCTTCCTCACTACCTACATACACAAGGGGTATAGGCTTAGCGTTAATGCTAACAGTAAAATGTTTTTTTATGTAATTAAATAATAACGTGTCTAACACTGCTTGGTTTTTGGGGTGCAGCACATCTATTGGTTTGCGAGTTTGTTTGCGTAGTACAGTTTCCAAATCGTTGGCAAACATACGTACCGTTATTTGCATTGTTTTTTCTTTAGCCGAATACGTTAGGTCTATTGCGCTTACGTACACAGGGTGTTTGGTAGGTGTAAATGCACTACATAGCACGAGTGCAAATAAGGTTAGTAGTACTATATTTTTGATATTCATCATAGCACAAAACTATTGTTTAAAATTTAAAATAAAGCAATCTAAAAATTACCTATATATTTACTTCATAAACATTTACACACAACCTATTTTAACTATTTATAAATGATAGCACGTTTAGCACAACTTACTACCGCCATAGCATTAAGTACAAGCCTTTGTACGGCACAAAACACACATAACAATCCTACATCAAACCATGGTAATAAGTTTGAACAACTGGGTACTATATTGCCTACGCCTAACGAGTACCGCACCGCTAGTGGCGCACCAGGCAACAAGTATTGGCAACAACGTGCGGACTATAACATAGAGGCAACACTTGACGAAAAAACGCAAACCATTACAGGTAAAGAAACCGTAACGTATTATAACAATTCGCCCGACAAGCTTACGTATCTATGGTTACAGTTAGATGAAAATGAACATGCGCCAACTGCCGATAATAATTTTTTTGATAACAATAAATTAGCATCGCCCTACGACGAAGCTAGCGTACGTGCCCTTAACGTTACCGAAAACAACAAAGGCTTAGGAGACCAAATACTTTCCATTACTACCGAACTAGGCGTGGCTATACCTTATACCATTAACAACACCATGTTGCGTATAGATTTACCAAAGCCATTAGCTGCCAAAACACAAACAAAATTTGTAGTAAAATGGAAATATAAAATGAGCAACCGTATGGTAACAGGCGGACGTGGCGGTTATGAATATTTTGCTGAGGAAGATAATTATATATTTACGGTATCGCAGTGGTACCCACGTATGTGTGTGTATAGTGATTTTCAAGGTTGGCAAAATAAACAGTTTACAGGACGTGGCGAATTTGCATTAGCATTTGGTAACTTTAATGTAAAAATGACTGTGCCTGCCGACCATCTAGTATGCTCCACAGGCGAGTGTACCAACTATGCGCAAGTACTTAGCCCAACACAACTACAACGCTACACCAAAGCTACAAATAACTATGCTGATATAACCGAAATAGTAACGCTTGACGAATGCAAAGTTGCCGAAAAAACAAAAGCATCAGCCACCAAAACATGGGCTTTTAAGGCGGATAGCGTGCGTGATTTTGCATGGGGAAGTTCGCGCAAATTTATGTGGGACGCTATGCCTATAAAAGTACAAGGACATAAAACCATGTGTATGAGTTTTTATGGTAAAGAAGCCCATGGCATATACCGCCGCTACAGTACCAAGGCAGTAGCACATACTATAAAAACCTATAGCAAATATACCATACCTTACGCATACCCAGTAGCGCAAAGTATAGAAGCAGCAAGCGGTATGGAATACCCTATGATATGCTTTAACTTTGGACGTACCGAAAAAGATGGCACTTACTCCGAAGCTACCAAAAATGGTATGATAGGCGTAGTAATACACGAAGTGGGACACAACTTTTTTCCTATGATTATAAATAGTGATGAACGCCAATGGTCGTGGCTAGATGAGGGCTTAAATACCTTTGCACAATTTTTAACAGAACAAGAGTGGGATGCTAACTTCCCCTCAAACCGTGGGCCTGCGCACAAAATAGTAGATTATATGCGACTACCCAAAGAACAACTAGAACCCATAATGGTAAATAGCGAAAATATAATTCACTTTGGCCCCAATGCCTATAGTAAGCCCGCAACGGCACTTAACATATTGCGTGAAACCGTTATGGGACGCCCTTTGTTTGACTTTGCATTTAAACAATACTGTACTCGTTGGGCATACAAACACCCTGAGCCTGCCGATTTTTTTAGAACTATGGAAGACGCATCTGCCGTGGATTTGGACTGGTTTTGGCGTACATGGTTTTATGATATTGCACCTATTGATGTAAGTTTAGATTCAGTAAAAACATACACCTTTACCAACGCTACGCAAGTGCCCGTAAAAATGGATACACTTACCATAAAGCCCAAAGCTAAAGAGTTTGATAACATATCTAAAATACATAACCGAGAACTAGGTATGAAATACTTGGTAGATGCTGATACTACGCTACACGATTTTTATTACAGCTATGTACCCGAAGTAAAAACGGAAATAGAAAAAAAGCCTGTAGATAAAAACGAAAACTTGGAAGCCCTTATAGACAGCGCCTTTGCTGACCTTAAAGGAAAGTATAACTACGAACTATATTTTACCAACAAAGGCGGAGGTATTACCCCCTTGATAATACAATGGAATTATACTGATGGTACTACGGAACTAGAACGCATACACGCTTACGTGTGGCGCAAAAATGAACTAAACGTAGTAAAAACATTTGCCAAAAATAAAACTGTAGCTAGCATACAGCTTGACCCTTACAAAGAAACTGCCGATATAAACGAAGCCAACAACACATGGAATATAAAAGCTGAACCTTCACGCTTTGAATTATACAAACGCAAAACCGTAGGGCGTGGACAAAGCGCAGGTGGCAACCCAATGCAAAAAGCGAAGAAGTTATAAACTAAGCGAATTTGAGTTAGTAAGTTACCGCAAGCGTCCCGCCACAAGTGTTCGAAACCTTATTAAGTAGTATTCCATAGGTGTTTCGCCATGTCTGGATTTCCTCCACAAAGGATTACTATTTCTTTTATAATTGCAT
>JBEBIC010000301.1:0-3096 GCA_040080595.1 Bacteroidia bacterium
AGTCTTAGGTATGCTAATGTATCTTTAATTTCCTTTCTTTCAAAAAAACGAATTCCTCCAAAAATAGTATAAGGTATATTTTCTTTAATTAAAGCCTGCTCAATACTACGTGAAATATGGTTGGCTCTGTATAAAATTGCGACATCAGAAAATTTAGCTTCACTTTCTTTTAATAATTCTTTTATTTCGGAAGCAACCCAAAAAGATTCTTCAAATTCATTCTGTCCGTGAAAATGAACTACATCAACACCTTGTTCATTTTGAGTAAACATGTCTTTATCAACTCTAATATGGTTGTTTTTTATAATGTGGTTCCCCAAACTTAAAATATTTGGTGTTGAACGATAATTTTGATTCATTACAATTGTTGTAGCATCTGTAAATTGTTTATCAAAATCTACAAGTATTTCAGGGATTGCACCGCGCCACTCATAAATAGTTTGGTCGGGGTCTCCAACGATAAATAAGTTCTTATTTATCCTAGAAATCATTTCGATTAAAAGAAATTGTTTTTCAGAACTGTCTTGCGTTTCGTCCACTTGGATGTAATGAATACGTTTTTGCCATTTTAAAAGAGTATCTTCATTATTAATAAAAATATAAAGTACATAATTAAGCAAGTCATCAAAGTCTAAAGCAAAATTTTTCTGTTGTTTTACTAAATACTTTTGGAATATTCGTTCAAAGTCATTTTCTACTTCTCTATGTTTAGATTCCAAAATAAACTCTAAATAATTCAGCGAACTTTTTGCGTTACTGATATATCTCAACACTTGTTTGAAAGTATAATCTTTTGACGTTAAGTTAAGTTCAGCAAATACCTCTCTTAAAATTGTTTTTTGGTCTTCAATATCCATAATAATGAAACTTTTTGGATATTGAATTTTATTTATATCCTCCCGTAAAACTCTTGCACAAAAACCATGGTATGTTGTTATAAAGCTGACATCTGAATTTTCACCAATAAGAACTTTTACTCTTTTTCTCATCTCTTGGGCGGCTTTATTCGTAAATGTTACACAAAGAATATTTGCCGAATTAATTCCTAGACCCTCAACAATATAAGCATACCTTGATGTTAGTGCTTTAGTTTTTCCTGAACCCGCACCTGCAATTACACGTACATACCCTTCTGTTTGTTTAACAGCTTCAATTTGTTTTTCATTAAGATTTTTAAAAAGTCTTTCAGTCATTATTTTGATTGTGTACGCAAATTACATCAATAATTTAGTTTAGTATAATTTACAAGCTACACCTTCCCTCCAAATTACTTAAACAACGTCCCTAATATCTCTGCGGTTTGTTTATCGTGTGTTTTATAAAAACCTGTGGCAGGGCTTGCGCTTTCGGGGCGTCCAACGTAGTTAAGTTTTACGCTAAACTTGCGTGCTACAAACACATAAGCTCCCATATTTTCGGGTTCTTCTTGCGCCCATATATAGTTGGTGGCTTTGCTGTATTTTTTTATTAACGCATTTACTTGCTCTGTAGGGAATGGATATAATTGCTCCAAACGCACTATAGCAGTAGTGGTGTCGGCTTTAGCAGTGCGGGTTTCGTCCAAGTCGTAATATACTTTACCTGTACAGAATATAATGCGTGTTACTTTTTTAGCATCAGCATTAGCATCGTCTATTACTTCCACAAAGCCTTTGGTAGTAAAGTCTTCCATAGTGCTTACACAAGTTGGGTAACGCAATAGTTTTTTGGGTGTAAAACATATTAATGGCTTGCGAAACTCACGGTTTAGCTGGCGGCGCAATACATGAAACTGCTGTGCAGGCGTAGTAGTGTTTACTATTTGCATATTGTTTTCGGCACACATTTGTAAGAAACGTTCCATACGTGCGCTCGAGTGCTCAGGGCCTTGTCCTTCGTACCCATGAGGCAGCAACATTACTAGGCCATTCATACGGCGCCATTTGGCTTCGCCACTGGCTATAAATTGATCTATAACTATTTGTGCACCGTTAAAAAAGTCGCCAAACTGCGCTTCCCATATAGTAAGCATATTAGGCGATGCAAAGGCATAACCGTATTCAAACCCAAGTACAGCATACTCGCTAAGGTGCGAGTTAAAAATACGCAAGTCGCCTTTGTTTTCTTTTACGTTGTTAAGTGGTGTGTATTCTTCTTCGCTGTCCTCTACTTTTACTACGGCGTGGCGGTGGCTAAATGTACCACGCTCTACGTCTTGCCCTGTAAAACGTACGCTATGCCCTTCGGTTATTAATGAGGCATAAGCCATTAATTCACCCATAGCCCAGTCGTAGCTGTTGTTGGCAATCATGTTTTTGCGGTCGTTAAATAGTTTTTCTATTTTATTAAAAAACTTTTTATCGGCAGGTAATGTAGCTATTTGGTTGGCAATGCTTTGGAATGCAGTTTTGGTAATTGCCGTTTTTGGCGATTGTACAAAATCTTTGTCTTCCGCCATACGCAAGCCTTTCCACACCCCATCAAGAAACGATGTTATTTTTGCTTTTTCGGTTTGCTTGGCCTCGTCTAACTTGCCTTGCAACATATCTTTAAAATCGGTTTCAATTTTCTTTGCTTCATCAGCAGTTAACGAACCGTTGGCTACTAATTGGTTTACATATATTTCGCGCGGATTAGCATGTGCTGCTATTGCTTTGTACAACTTAGGTTGTGTAAAGCGTGGTTCGTCGCCCTCGTTATGTCCGTATTTGCGGTAGCATAATATATCTACAAACACATCACGTTGATATTTTTGGCGATACTCCATAGCTAACTTACAGGTGTACGCTACTGCTTCGGCATCATCGCCATTTACGTGGAAGACAGGTGCTAACACTACTTTGGCAATGTCGGTACAATACGTACTCGAGCGTCCATCAGTATAATTGGTAGTAAACCCAACTTGGTTATTTATTACCAAATGCACCGTACCACCTGTTTTGTAGCCATCGAGCATACTCATTTGTAATACTTCATATACAATACCTTGTCCTGCAACGGCAGCGTCGCCATGTATAATTAGGGCATACTTTGCTGTAATCGCTTGCGTGTTTGTTATCGCCTTTGGCACGTACAATACCTGCTACTACAGGGTTTACGGCTTCAAGGTGCGATGGG
>JBEBIC010000063.1:0-13238 GCA_040080595.1 Bacteroidia bacterium
AAAAAATATTCTACAGAACATTATACCAAGTTATATTTAGGTACAAAATATTCCATATTACGTAAATCGTTTTTGGGAATAACGCCAGTCTTCAATTATAAAAATAAATTACATCGTGTTTTTATTAATATGGGTGGAAGTGATGAGTTTAACTATTCGTTGAAAGCATTGAAACTAGCACTAAGTAACAGTTGTGTTAAACATATTGATATTGTGGTAGGCAGTTTTTACAAATTTAAAACGGAGTTAAATAACATAATAAATAAAAATCCTCATTGTCCAATAGTTATACATACTAATGTAAGCGAGGCAGATATGAGTAATTTAATGCAACTATCCACAATAGCTATTTGCTCGGCTAGTACTGTAGCTTATGAATATGCAAGTGTTGGAGGCATTTTGTTTTTGTATAAAACAGTGCCTAATCAAAAAAACATTTATTCTTTTTTACTTAAATCAAACATTGGATTTAAAGCTGCCGATTTTAACACAAAATTGATTGACTTTGAAAATATAGAAAACACAAAAGTGTATTTTAAAAACAAAGCTTCATTTTTTACAGGGAAATCTAATATAAATATCAGTGCCATTTTTGAACAATTTGATAAAGAACGAAGTATTATAATGAGGCTTGCAAAAGCTTCAGATTCGTTAGTTTATTATAAATGGGTAAATGAACCTTCGGTTAGGTTAAACTCTATTAATCAAGCTAAAATACCTATTGAGGCACATGAGAGTTGGTTTAGTGCACGGATAAAATCAAAAAATACTTTTTTTTATTACTTTGAAAGTAATAAAATTGCGCTAGGGCAAGTACGCTTAGATGTACATAATAACATAGCCGAAATAGATTATTCTATTGATGCACTATTTAGGAAACAAGGCTATGGCGAATTAATTTTACAAATGGCTATAAACCATTTTTTAACTTTGTACCCAACTATTAAAATAACAGCAACTGTTAAAGAATCAAATATTGGTTCAAATAAAATATTTGAAAAAATGAAATTTACAAAAACAAAAAACAAAGTGGTAAATGATAGTGTATATTGTAATTATAGCCTTAAAATAGCTTAACAATAACGCTTTTTTGTTTAATTTTAAACTATTAAAAAACTCTTACAATGAAAAAAATTGATTTAGGTAATTCATCTTATTTTATAGGAGAAGAGCTTAGTATAGGTGCTAATTTTAAGATTGGAAAAAACTCTGTAATTAGAGCAACAAAATGCGTTATAGGCGATAATGTTTCTATTGGTAGCGACAATTCTTTTTTAGTTGGCGAGGAGTTAATTATAAATTCTAATTCAACACTTGGAAACAAAAACGATATAACGAGTTTGAGCTGTAGCTTTGGCGAATATTTGTTTTTAGACTCCAATGTTATTATAGGTCACGGAGGTAAATTTAACTACGATTCTAGAATACAAGTGGGAAAACATTGTATGATATGTGCTTACGTTAAATTAAACGTAAACTATGCTATTACCATTGGCGACGATGTTGGAATAGGTGAGTACGTAGATGTATGGACACACGGCTCGTTTCCGCCAGTATTACAAGGCTTTCCTGCACAGTTTGGTCCAGTAACTATTGGTAATAATGTGTGGTTACCCGCCAAAAGCACCGTGTTAGCAAATGTTACTATTGGCAACGACGTGGTAATAGGAGTAAATTCATTAATAAATAAAAACTTGCCTTCGGGCTGTTTAGCAGGTGGTATTCCTGTTAAAATTATAAAAGAAAATTATTACCCCAATCCTAATAAAGAAAAAAATACAGCGTTAATACACGATGTGTTAAACGAGTATTCAAAACTTATGGCGTTTAAAAATATTATGTCCAACATTGTGTTTAATGAAATTGACTTTGAAATTAAATGCAACGACGTTATTTTTAATTTGAACACCCAAGAGGTTGTTGGCGACTTAAATAAAAACGATGAAGATTTTAGAGATTTTTTAAGACGAAGAGGGATTAAATTTTTTACAGGAAAACCTTTCGTATCAGTACTCCCCGAATGTTATACAAAATTATTAAACTATGAAAACAATTAAAATAGGAACTAGAAGCATAGGCGAAGGCTATCCAGCTTTTATAATTGCAGAATTATCATGTAATCATTTGCAAAATTTTGATTTGGCAGTAAAAACAATTCATGAAATGAAAGCTGCTGGAGCAGATTGTATTAAACTACAAACCGTAAAGCCTGCATCTATAACAATAGATTCGCAAAAAAAAGATTTTATGATTGAGGGCGGTACTTTATGGGACGGTAAATCGCTGTTTGAATTATACTCACAAACCTTTACGCCTTGGGAATGGCATGCTCCCTTAAAAAAAATTACGGAAGACTTAGGTATGATTTTTTTCTCATCGCCGTTTGATAATGAAGCCGTTGATTTTTTAGAAGAACTTGGTGTACCTGCATACAAAATAGCATCGTTTGAAATTACGGACATACCACTTATTAAGCATGCTGCATCTAAACAAAAGCCCATTATTATATCAACAGGAATAGCAAGAGAAGAAGATATAATTGATGCCGTTGAAGCGTGTAAATCAGTAGGTAATGAGCAAATTATTTTGTTAAAATGCACATCGGCATATCCTACACCACTCAATGAAATTAACCTAAACGCAATACCCACTATTCGTAATAAATTTAATTGCTTAGTTGGCTTATCCGACCATACATTGGGCGAATTAGTTGCTCTTGGCTCTGTTGCATTAGGCGGAGTTGTTATTGAAAAACATTTTATCTTAGATAGAAAAATGGGAGGTCCAGATGCAGAGTTTTCAATGGAGCCAACGGAGTTTAAAAGCATGGTGGACAATGTACGTAAAATGGAAATGGCTATGGGAAATAGCGAAATTGTGCTATCGCCTAAAGTGGAAAAAAGTCGTCAGTTTTCACGTTCGTTATATGTAGTGGAAGATGTAAAAGTAGGCGACGAGTTTACAGCAAACAACATACGTTCAATTAGACCTGGTTTTGGTTTAAAGCCTAAATTTTTAACAGACGTAATAGGTAAAAAAGCAACTCAAAACATAGAACGAGGCACTCCGCTTTCGGTAGATATGTTTTAATTAAAATGTAAGATGATTGATATTTTAAAAAATAAAAAAATAATGCTTGTGGTAGCTCACCCCGATGATGAATTATTAGGGCTTGGCGCAACTATGAATAAACTAATTACAGAGCACGGTGCAACTATTCACGTAGTAATATTGGGAGAAGGAATTACGTCTCGCTCTAACCAAAGAAATGAACAGGAGTGGCAAAAAGAACTCGCAATACATAAGCAAAACATTGAGGAAGCACAAAAGTGTATTGGTTATCAAAGTGTGAGTATTTACGACTTTCCTGATAATAGATTTGATAGCGTAACGTTGTTAGACTTAATTAAAGTAGTAGAAAAAGAAAAAGAAAGTTTTTCGCCTCAAATTATTTTTACACATCATGGAGGCGATGTTAATATTGATCATCAACGTACATTTGAAGCCGTTATTACAGCCATAAGACCTATGGAAAATGAACAGGTAACAACACTTATTACATTTGAAACTCCATCGGGTACCGAATGGCGTGCATCATCAGACCCAAAACATTTTATACCAAATATATTTATTGAAGTGGCAGAAAAAAATATTGATGCTAAAATAAAAGGAATGGAAAGTTACGAGTTTGAAAAGAGAAAATATCCGCACCCTCGTTCGCCCGAAGCATTAAAAATACAAGCACAACGCTGGGGTATTGTTGTAGGTAAACAATTTGCAGAGGCATTTGTATTAATTAGGCATATAAGTTAAAATTATCTAAACAGTGTTACTACCCCAGCTTTTACTATATGTTTACTTTGTTTGGTGGTAGCTTTTATTTTATATACATATACTCCATCTTGGCATAGCTTGTCTTTGTATGTGCCGTCCCAAAAATCGGTTAAGTTGTTGGTTTCGTATATCAATTCACCCCATCTATTATATACTTCCCATTCAATGGTTTTTAGTGCGTTATGATGTGGTCTAAAACCATCGTTTACACCATCGTGATTAGGCGTAAAACTATTGGGTACGTATAGTGTAGTTAGTTCTAATACAGTAACAAGCACAGTATCTATACTCGTACAGCCATGTTTATTAATTGTTTGTACGGTGTACAAGGTAGTAGAATCGGGCTTTGCAATAGGATTAGTACATAAGTAACAGTTGAGCGTAGTTACAGGATTCCAAAACATAGGGCTACTACCAGTGGCATATAGTTGTACTAACTCACCATAATAAATACCAGTGTCTTTACGTGCTATAAGCACAGGTAAAGGGTTAGCAATTACGTACACACTATCTTTATTGCAACCATCAGTAGCGCTTACATAATAGTAGCCTGATGTAGTAACCTGCACATACGGATTTGCGCTTGTGTTATTAATCATATTTACGGTAGGCGACCAACTATATGTACCATTAACCGAACCTATAGCTAATAAATGTATGTATTCTCCCTTGCATACATCAGTATCATTACTTGCTTTTATTTTATTTAATACGTTTATTAGCACTGTGTCAGTTCCTTTACAACCATTGGCATCAGTAGTATTAAGCCAATAATTACCCGTATTTTTAACATATATGCTGGGCGTGTTAGCCGTAGTGCTCCATACATAATTAGCGTGTGGCGCATTGCCTACAAGCTGTACCGAATCGCCTTTGCATATAGTAGCATTTCCTGCTATAGTTATGTAAGTGCTGTTGGTAGTTACTACAATGTTTACAGTATCGGTAGTGATGCAACCTAGCTTACTTACTGTAACAACATACGTTATGTTTGCTGTGGGTTGTGCTATTGGCGTGGCACTGTTCCCATTAGTTAAATAAGTAGTAGGCAACCATGAATATACATTGCCATCGTGTGCGCTTAGGTTTACGGTACTACCTGCACATACACTGGTGTCGTGTGTGGCGTTTATTATAGGTTTGGCGTTTACTGTTACCAATACACTATCGGTAGTAGTACCACAACTATTAGTACTACTAACGTAGTATTTGGTAGTGCTTAATGGATTTACAGTAATGCTATCATTAGTTGAGTTTACACCACCGCTCCATGTATAACTTGTACTACCAGTGGCTATAAGTGTGGTGGTTTGTCCTGCACATAAACCGTTATTACCTGCAATGTTAATGAGAGGTAGTGTGGTTACGTTTACCGTAATACTATCTTTGGCACTACCGCACGCATTAGTACTTGTTACATAATAAGTAGTACTAGCAGTAGGGTGTATAGTTATGCTAGTAGCGGTTGAGGTTGCTCCGCCACTCCATGTATAATTACCGCTACCAAAAGCCGTAAGCGTAGTGCTTTGTCCGCTACATATAGCGGTAGTACCTGTAATACCTACATTAGGCGTATTGGCTATGTTTATTGTAATAGTGTCGGTATCGGCACCACAAGCGTTAGTACTTGTTACATAGCATGTAGTAGCCGTAGTAGGGCTAAGTATAACGCTACTTCCTGTAGCATTTATGCCACCACTCCATGTATAAGTTGTACCACCTATAGCGGTAAGCGTTGCTTGTTGTCCGTTGCAAATTAATGTATCGCCTGCTACGCTAATATTTGGTAGTGTTTGCTGACGAACGAGTAATGTGGGTAAGCCTCCAAATGAAGCATTGGGAGATAAATTAATTGCGCCCGAAACATAGCCACAAGAGCTGTTATTTGGCGAATTAATAGCATCTATAGTACTTGAGCCGTTTGTATATGTAATTGTTTTAGCTATGTAAATTTTTCCATTTGGAGCTAATTGTAATGATGTTACATATTGAGAAGAAGTACCAACTACTAAAGCCGAAGAGGCAATGGCAGATGAACTGCCCGCCATTAAATCAAATTGAATAACTTCAGATGGAGTAAGATGACTTGCGTATAGTTTAGATTCATCAGGAGAAAACTCAATACCATAAGCAATAGAGTAATTGGATAAATTAATTGCATTAGATACAATTCCTGTATTTACATTAAAATCAAATAACGAAAACATATCCATATCTCTAATTGCCAATGCTATTTTATTACCCTTCGGCGAAATTTTCATTTGTCCTACGGCATTAAAATTAGTTTGCGAGCCCCCACTATGCACCACTCCCACCCCCGAAACTACAGTACTGTTAATACCTGTAGGAGTTATTAAATCGGCAAAAAAATTATTCGTATTCCATTCGTGGCTTATCAACCATATATTACCATCGCAACGCATAAAAGCACATTGTTTTTCGGCAACCAGTGGATGTAAGGGCGTATTTTTTGATGATGCTACTACCCCTCCATTACCGCCTGCTAAGGTCATATCTACAATTGTATAATTCATACTACCACCTAATTCGCCAATGGTAAAAACATAATACAGTGTAGTGCTACCTGGTTGCGGTACTATTAATGCCGATTGTGTGGTAGAAGGACTACCCCATAAGCCGGTGCCATTAGGCATTACGGCATGTGTTTTATTCCATACAGTAATACCATCAGTATAAAATAATAAGTTGCCTAACGAATCGGCTGTGCTGGCACAACCTTCGTTGGTACTCATTTGCGCACCTGTAAGTACTGTTGGGGTAGTGGTGTTAAAATTTAACCCTGCGTGGTCGCCAAAGCACCAAATGTTATTTTGCTTTTGAGCAAAACTAGTTAAGGTAATAAGTATAAAAACAAAAGTGAGTTGTATATAGCGCATTAGGCAAGTTAGGTTTATGTTCAAATGTACTAAAATAAGTTGCATTTTAAAAACCCATTTATTAAAGTAAATTATACCTTCGTACTACCAATGGGAATAATAGAAAAACAAGCCACCAAAAACGCCATATACTCCTACTTAGGGGCAGGCTTAGGCTTTGTTACTGTAATGTGGCTTTCGCACTTGCTAGCACCCGCACAAAACGGTGTGCTACGTATATTGGTTGCTTACGCAGCCTTGTTTGCACAGTTTGCCAACTTAGGCTTTACGGCAGTTATTAATCGTTTCTTTCCTTATTTTCGCAACAAGGACAATGGACACAACGGTTTTTTGTTTTATGCTTTGGTAGTGTCGGGTATTGGTTTTGTGTTGTGTTGCATTGTGTTTTATTTTTTGCAACCTACACTCGTAGCGCATAATGTAGGCAAATCGCCATTATTTATTACCTATTTATTTTACTTGCTTCCGCTTACTTTTTTTACTATATTCTTTAATGTGTTAGATAGCTACTTGCGAGCAGGTTACAATTCGGTTATAGGTTCATTTAGTAAAGAGTTTTTGCAACGCATACTTATTTTAGTGGTGCTAACAGCTTACTTTTTTGATGTTATTAATTTTAACGTTTTAGTACTGTTGTATATTACGGCTACGTGCTTGCCTACAGTAATATTGTTAGTATATATAATTAAAAACAACGAGTGGCACATACAACCAGTACGCGGTTTTGTAAGTAAAGAACTGCGCATACAAATGCTTAAATTAGGTATGTACTCCATAATAACAGGTGGTGCAGGAGCTATAATTTTAAATATAGATGCTGTAATGATAAACTGGATATTGGGCGAAGAAAAAACAGGAGTGTATGGCGTAGCGTTTTATTTTGGCACTATTATTTTAATTCCTGCACGGTCGCTATACCGTATTATGTCGAGTATGGTGGCAGAAGCATTTAAGACTAACGACATACCTCAAATAAAAACTATGTACGAAAAATCGTGCAATAGCCAACTTACCATTGGGCTATTATTATTTATAGGTATTTATGCTAATATAGATAATATAATGCAACTTATTCCGCCCGAATATGCCGCAGGTAAAAGCGTGATACTTATACTTAGCATAGGTTATTTGGTGGAAATGGCAACAGGAATTAATCAACTTATTATTGCCAACTCCAAGTACTTTAGGTACGATACTTTTATTGTACTATCTATGATGGCAGTTGTAATTATTGCTAATATGATATTTATACCTATTTACGGAATTATGGGGTCGGCAATAGCCACGGCACTTACAGGCATATATGGCAATGCAATGCGCTATTTGTTATTATACAAAAAATACCAAATGCAACCGTACACTGCTACTACGCTACAGCTTATTGGTATTGGTTTGCTTGCTTATTTGCCAAGCTATTTTATGCCGTACCTTAATAATTTGTACATAGATATTATTATACGAAGCACCTTAGTAGGCGGAGTGTTTATACTATTGATATTAAAACTAGAACTTAGCCCCGAAATTAACAGCAAACTACGCAAAATAGTAAATAGGTTTAGTCCTGTTAAAATATAAATTGTTTAAAATGAAAGCCGCTAGCCTAGCCGAAGTAAAAAAAGAACTTAATCAACTTGAGCCCGCTCAACTTACGGAACTGTGCATTACATTAGCCAAATATAAAAAAGACAACAAAGAATTGCTCAACTATTTATTGTTTGAAGCGCATAATAAAACCCAATTTATAAGTAACGTAAAAACCGAAATAGACCAACAGTTTGCCGAGATAAATGCAAGTGGCAATTTGAATAACACAAAAAAAACGTTGCGAAAAATAGTACGTATAATTACAAAATATTGTAAGTACCTTAATGATAAAGCTGCCGCTGCCGATCTGCACATTTATTTTTGTGCTACACTAAAATCTTCGGCTATTCCTTACCACAAAAACCAAATGATAAGCAACTTATACGCACAACAATTAAAAAAAATAAATACCCTAATTAGTACCCTGCACGAAGACATACAGCTAGACTTTGTAACCGATTTAGAAAAAATAAACGGATAACTATGAACGCTATGCCCAACGCACATATACTAGTAGAGTTAGTAACTGTGGCTATGCCATTTGGCAAGCATAAAGGCATTATTTTATATCAATTGCCCGTATCGTATTTAGAATGGTTTAATCGTGAGGGCTTTCCTAATGGTAAGTTAGGTACGCAACTACAACTACTGTACGAAATAAAACTAAATGGCTTAGAACACTTGCTAACCCGCATTAAAGCCGATTTAAAACCGTAGAACTACAATGTATTTAATAACTTATATTTGAATTACAATAGTGTTTGATAATTTACTTAGGCACTTGCAAATTAGGTATTAAAAAATAATTTTAAAACAAAACCGAATGCTTAAAAATATATTTCCTTCTCTCTTTTTATTATTAATACTCAGTGCATGCAACCGCAATAATGATGAGGTTATCATTAACAAAGAGTATTATGCTAATGGACAGTTAAAGTCGGAAGCTAAGTTTGTAAACCGCCATAAAAACGGTTATTACAATGCTTATTATGCGAATGGAAATCTAAGATATATTACGTTTTACAAAAACGATTCTATTGATGGTATTTTTTCAAGTTATGATTCAATAACACATAAGAATTACTTTATAAGCTATTTAGATAATGGTGTTAAAACTGGACTAGAAACTGCATTTTATCCAAATGGAAAGCTTTCTGCTTTAAAAGATTATAAGCGTAGTTTTGATGATACGATAAACGACACTAATTTAAACCAAGAACTATATTTAGATAGCTTGGGTAAGATTTGGGAGTATTCCTATTTTTACACTAAAAAAGTGCTTAATGATGCGGTAAAATTAAGCTTTGTAGGTTATTATGGAAAATATAAAAAAGCATACATAAGTAATTTTAATGATAGTTATAGTTTAAAAAATAAAACTTACGACAGTATTTATTTTGGGAATACTAAAAACATAAGCATACCGTTAAGCCTACTTAAAAAGCACAATACTACAAAGATTTTAGTTTGTGATACAGATACAATAAACGCACACTTATTAGGCCCTGATGGTACATACCTAAATAGAATATACTCAACTTATCACACCGTACAAATAGACATTAAAGGCTTAATAAAATAATCACATACACGAGTTACATAATCCCATTAAAATGACCACCATACAAAAAATCGATGTAGTACTTATAGGCGCAGGCATTATGAGCGCTACCTTGGGCGTATTTTTAAAAGAACTTAATCCTAATTTAAACATTCATATTTACGAACGTTTAGGCAGTGTAGCTGGCGAAAGTTCCGATGCTTGGAACAATGCAGGTACAGGGCATTCGGCATTTTGCGAGTTAAATTATACTCCCGAACACAACGACGGGACTATAGATATTAGCAAGGCTTTAAAAATAGCATCATCGTTCGAAACCTCCAAAGAGTTTTGGAGCTACTTAGTACAAACCAACAAAATAGGCACTCCACACACATTTATACAACCTATACCCCACCTTAGTTTTGTATGGGGTAATGCTAATGTGGCGTATTTAAAAAAACGTTTCCAAGCACTATCTGCCCACCCTTTATTTAAAGGAATGCAATATAGCGAGCAGTGGCAACAACTGCAACAATGGATGCCTTTAGTTATGCAAGGGCGTAACGCTAACACCGCTGTAGCTGCTACCAAAATGGATATGGGTACTGATGTAAATTTTGGGGCATTAACCAGAGCTATGTTTGCCTATTTAACTAGTTTGCAAGGCGTTACATTACATCTTAACCACGAGGTAAGAGACATAGAAAAAAACGAAAATGCCCTATGGAATATTACTGTAAAAGATGTAGTACTCAAAGAAAAAACAAGGATAGAAACCAACTTTGTATTTATAGGAGCTGGTGGCGGTTCGTTACCATTGCTCGAAAAATCTAACATAGAAGAAGCCGAAGGTTTTGGCGGATTTCCTGTTAGTGGACAATGGTTACGTTGCACTAATGCCACAGTAATAGCGCAGCATCATGCCAAGGTGTATGGCAAGGCATCGGTAGGAGCGCCACCTATGTCGGTTCCGCATATTGATACCCGTATGATTGATGGTAAACAAGCTTTACTGTTTGGGCCTTTTGCAGGATTCTCTACTAAGTTTTTAAAAAATGGTTCGTATTGGGATTTAGCTACTTCGTTAGAGTTAGATAACCTTGTGCCAATGCTATCAGCAGGTGCACATAACCTACCCCTTACCAAATATTTAATAGCGCAAGCAACACAATCACACGAAGATAGAATAGCTGCCTTACAAGAATATGTACCCGAAGCCAACGCCGAAGATTGGGAATTGGAAATAGCAGGGCAACGTGTACAAGTAATAAAAAAAGATGCCCACGAAGGTGGTGTATTAGAGTTTGGTACAGAGATAGTAGCCTCTGCCGATGGTTCGTTAGCTGCCTTACTGGGTGCGTCTCCTGGGGCATCAGTATCAGTAAGTGTTATGCTCGATGTACTACAAAAATGTTTTGGCGCAAAAGTTAAATCTGATGAATGGCAAGCTAAACTTAAAGAAATGATACCCTCATACGGTAAGTCGTTTGTTACCGATGCCGACTTGTGTGCTACCACACGTGCAAACACCAGTACTATTTTGGGGCTAACTATTAATTAAGAGTGATAATGTAATTTTACACTTTAGCGTTAGATAATACATTCATCATTTTACCCACAAGTACTGTAAATACTCCTGCTACAAGTACTGCTATGCGGGCTTGTGTAAGTAACGTAACCGAATTACCAAACGCCAAACTACTTATAAATAAACTTACCGTAAAGCCAATACCACCCAATATACCTATCATGAGTATATGCTTAACGCTAATATTAGCGGGCAATTGCGCCCAGCCCAATGTTTTACCTGCATATACGCCAAGTATTATACCCAATGGTTTGCCCACCACCAAACCTACTACAACTCCCCATACTAAAGGAGATGTTAAACACGATTGTAATGCACTACCATCAATAACTATGGCGGTATTAAGCATAGCAAATAAAGGTACTATTAAGTAATACACCCACTTGTGTAAGGTGTGTATCCATTGGCTTGTAATGTGGTAAGGTGCTATTAAACCCACTGCTACAGCGCTCATAGTAGGGTGTACGCCTATGTTATACATGCACCACCATAGTACAGTAAGCATCACTACATAAAATGCAGTATGAATATTTTTTTTACTACCCCATATAAGTACTGCTATGCTTACTAAAGTAAGTGTGCCGTAAATTAATGATGGCGCTGAGTTAGAGTAAAATAGGGCTATAGCGAGTATAGAACCAAAATCATCAACTACTGCAAGCGCTGATAATATTATTTTTAAATACGGCGGAAGTGCATTACCAAACACATTGTATAATGCTAGTGCAAAAGCAATATCAGTAGCCATGGGTATAGCCCAACCGTTGGCCGTTACACTACCTATATTAAACAAATAATAAATAAGTGCAGGCACACCCATTCCGCCAAGTGCAGCAAATATAGGCATTGCCGCAAGTTTAATGGTATTGAGCGCACCTTGTGTAAGTTCATATTTAAGTTCAATGGCTACTATCAAAAAAAATAAAGTCATCAATACATCGTTCACACACCACTCAGCAGAACTGTGATTAATAAATGAAAATAAAGGCGTGTGTATAGCATGCAAATACTGCGTACCCCACACCGAATTACTTAGCCCTATAGATAGCACAGTGGCTAGTATAAGTAAGTAACCGCTATTAGTTACTAATTGTATAAAGCCATTGTAAAAATAACTTTGTGCTTGTATTAGTTTAGTGCGCATTACGGTTTTGGGGGGTAGCAAAGATGAGTGAGTTGAAGTGTAAATGTTAAAGTTTAGTATAAAATCCACTTTTTATAACTGCTATGTTGGCGGTAGCAGTTTGTTTTATAAACTATTTTTCAATAGGTAATACTGTCGAACATCTTCATATTTTCCATTTTTGAAATAATGTTCTTTTAAATCGGCTTCATATTTCATTCCAATTTTTAATAATATTTTTTCTGAAGCTGGATTGTACAGGAAATGTGTTGCATAAATTTTATTTAAATTTAATACTTCAAAACCATACCTCAAAATTTCTTTACCCGCTTCTGTTGCAAAACCCTTGTTCCAAAACGGTTCGGCTATCCAATAACCCAATTCTGCTTTGTTGTGCTTTTTGTCTAAATGCAAGCCAATTCCGCCAATAAATCGTTCCGTGTCTTTTTGGTAAATTGCAAAAACAAAGTTTTCCTTACTTAAAAATCCTTGATTAGAAAAATTAATCCAATAAATTGCATTTTCTTCATAATACGGATATGGAAAAGTTAATGTATTATCAGAAATTGTTTTATTGTTAGCGTATTCTACAATTTTAGCAATAGCACTGGGTCTAATCTTTCCTATTCGTAGCCTTTCAGTAAGTAATTCAGGGAAATTCTGCATATT
>JBEBIC010000064.1:0-13182 GCA_040080595.1 Bacteroidia bacterium
AAGGTAACGCCCTTGGTTGAATAACCAAGGGCGTTACCTTTTTGTAGTATTTGTTAAAAATTATTTTGCGTAACCTACTGCTCTAGTTTCACGTATTACAGTTATTTTTACTTGCCCTGGATACGTCATTTCAGTTTGTATTTTTTCGGAAATTTCGTTGGCTAATTGTGCTACACGTTCGTCGGTTACTAATGAGCTTTCTACCAATACACGCAACTCACGTCCTGCTTGTATGGCGTAGGTTTTAGTTACACCCTCATAGCTTAGTGCCGTAGCTTCAAGGTCTTTTAATCGTTTCATATATTGCTCAGCAATTTCACGGCGTGCTCCAGGGCGTGCGCCACTTATGCTGTCGCATATTTGTACTATTGGCGATAGCATACTGGTCATTTCTATCTCGTCGTGATGCGCACCAATTGCATTGATAACTTCTGGGTTTTCCTTGTGTTTTTCGGCCAATTTCATACCCAAAATAGCATGTGGCAATTCTGGTTCTTCGTCAGGCACTTTACCTATATCGTGTAATAAGCCTGCACGTTTTGCTAACTTCACGTTTAAGCCTAACTCCGCAGCCATTATAGCACAAAGGTTAGCTACCTCACGAGAGTGTTGTAATAAGTTTTGTCCGTAGCTTGAGCGGTATTTCATTTTACCTACCATACGCATTAACTCAGGGTGCAAACCATGCACGCCTAAATCTATACATGTACGTTTACCTACTTCCAAAATTTCTTCCTCCAACATTTTTTTGGTTTTGTTTACCACTTCCTCAATACGTGCGGGGTGTATGCGTCCGTCGCTTACTAATTGGTGTAATGATAAACGAGCAATTTCTCTACGAATAGGGTCAAAGCACGATAATAAAATAGATTCAGGCGTATCATCTACTATTATTTCTACACCTGTAGCGGCTTCTAAGGCACGTATATTGCGCCCTTCACGACCAATAATACGTCCTTTAAGTTCGTCGCTATCAATAGGAAAAGCTGATACTGAATTTTCTATAGCTTGCTCAGTAGCTACACGTTGTATAGTTTGTATAACTATTTTTTTAGCTTCCTTGTTGGCGTTTAACTTAGCCTCTTCTTGTATATCTTTTATGTACGAAAATGCTTGTGTGCGTGCTTCTGCTTTTAGGCTTTCTATTAATTGTGCTTTTGCATCTTCAGCTTTTAAGCCTGCAACTAGCTCCAATTGTTCTTGATGCTTACGATTGGCTTTATCTAGCTCTTCTTGTTTTTTCTTGTTGGCATCAGTCAGTATAGTAAGATTTTCTTTTACTTTTTCGGTTTCTGCCTCTTTCTTTTTAAGCTCGTCTAACTTTTGATTAATGGTTTGTTCTTTTTGTTTTACTCTATTTTCTTCTACCACTACTTTTTGGTTGCGCTCGTTTACCGCTTTTTCGTGTTCGCTTTTAAGTTGTAAAAATTTTTCTTTAGCTTGCAAAATACGTTCGTTCTTCACGTTTTCGGCTTTAGCTTCAGCGTCTTTTAATAATTTGTCGGAGTCTAAACGTACGTCTTGCTCTGCTTTTTTGCGTAATTGCATATAGGCAAACCCTATACCTGCTGCTGCTCCTACCAAAAAGAGCAAAATTTGTAATACTACATTCATTTTATGTTGTTTGTTTTTTTTAGTTTGAATTTATACTTTATTTGAAAACAAAAGGCTTTTAAGTAAAACGCACTTAAATCTTTCAATTTTTACAAAAATAATAGATTGATTGAATAAGTATGTATTTAATTTAAAAATTATTTCAACGCACCTCATTCATTTAGTGCACCTCTAAAAACAACTTCTAACAATACGTTATTTCTATTCCTATTTTAATAAAGTAACTACACCCACCAATCCTTTGTGTTTGGCGTCAAACACATCGGTATATTCTAATTTCCAGTTATAGGTTTCCTGTTGGCATAATTTACCATAGCGTGCATCTGTACCGTCCCAACCTTTGGTATTAGCATCTTGCACAAGCGCTACACGTTCGCCATATCGGTTATATACTGATAGTAATACGTTTTTTATGTTAGCACCACGTACGGTAAAATAATCGTTTAGGCCATCGCCATCAGGTGTAAATACATTGGGTACATACACAGTATATATTGGTGTTATACGTATGGTACTGTTTACGCTATCAGCACAACCTCTGTTTGTTTTTACTACTTGTTTTATAATGTATGTACCCGAATCGGTATAAGTATATACGTATTCATTTAATGATTGTAATGGATTTATGTTCGTTATTAATTGCTTATTATCATTACCATAATCCCACACAATGGTGGTGGCTAAGTGCGAATGGTCGGTAATTTTCATTTCGGCATTAAGCATATCTACTACATCGGGCGATACTGTAAAACCCGCTTGTGGCAATGGATATACGGCAACACTATCAGTAAATAGTAAAGTGTCTTTACAACCTTCGGTAGTAGTTACTATTAATTGAGGCGAGTGTAGTTGTGTGGTATCGCTTACATTAGTATAACAATGTTGCGTGTTTTTATTTGTAGCTATATCATTAATTGCTTTTTCCAAATTATAATCATTAAACTTCCATTCATAAGTACTTATGGTTTCGCTTATTGGCGATGCGTTTTGTGTACTTGCATTAGTAAATGTTACACATACTGGCGAGCAACCTTTGAGGGGCGATGCTACGTAATTGGCAACAGGCTTGGCATGTATAGTTATTGGCAACTGTAACTTATTGGTACAGCCGTGGTTGGTGGTTACGTTTAATTCCGAAATATAATTACCACTTGTAGCGTGGTTGTAGTTTGCTATTTCGTTTAAGCTGGTTATAGCTTGTGTTTGTGCATCGCCCCAATTTATAGTCATGGTTGCCATGGTACTATTATCAGTACCTGTAAACAATGTACTTGAATTGGCAAATTCTATGGGGTTAGGGTAGCATGGTGCATTCATACTATAATTAGCCTTTGGCAATGTCCATACTATTACAGGTTGCATTACAGTATCGGCACAATTATTATTTGTTTTAATAATAAGTGCAGCTATTGGTTCGGCTTGTGTAGCGGGTAATGTATAACTGTGTGTAGTGTTTTGAGTAGTGGCATCTGCCGTAAAATTAGTTACATAATCATACGTCCATTGGTAATTATTTATAACATCAGTAAATCCCGCAGGAACAGTAAGTGTAGAGACATCAATAAAGGTATTGGCTACATTCATACACACACTATCTACGCTAAAATTAGCGGTAGGTTTAGGGTATATTTGTAGTGTTAAGTCAAATGTATCTAAGCACGTATTTGCATCAAGAGCAATAAGACGTATGTTTTTAGTACCTGCGGTAGTGTAAGTTTGTGTAGGGTTCGTAAGTAGAGAAAACGCAGGGTCTAAACTCCACCCATAACTAAGTGCGCCAGTTGTACCTGTTCCATTGGTACTGGTGTTATTAAATTGTATAGTAGCATCTTTTTCACAACCGTTATTAGCGGTAAACGATGCGTTGGGTAAGCAATATACGCTTACAGGTTTTGTAACTGAAAGTGCTGCACAACCACTATCATTACTAGCTTCTAAGGTTACGTTGTGGCTAGTAGCACAGTTAGCAAATGTAAAATTGGGGTCTTTTATTACACTTGTATCCGCACTATTTGTGGTGCCAAATGTCCATTTCCACGTTTTCATGCCTATAGTGCTGGTAGCGGTGCTTGTAAATGTTGTGGGTATATTTAAACATACTGTATTGGCTGTAAAATCAATAACTGGCACTGTATTTAATGCTACATTAATGGTGTCTTCGCCATCACATTGAGGAAAAGTACCCGTTGTTTTTACAATAAATTGCCCTGTTGTATTTACTGATATTCCTTGTGTGGTTGATGCCGCAGCATCGTTCCACAAATAAGATGCAAATGTAGTAGTACAGTTTATTAGTTGCGGTACACCATTATCGCATATACTTATATCTGGCCCCAAAAAACCTGTTAATACTACCAAATTAGCCGTCCAGGTATTTAGTGTGGTTAGTAAGGGTTGGTCGTTGGTAAGTAGTGCCTTGTGCATACGTGCTATGGCTTGTGCATGAGTAACAACCTCAGCCGAACTTCCAAAATTCATAAACGGATATTGCACTTCGCCTTGTATGTATAGTGTACCATCGCCCATTACGGGACGTGAGGGATAAGCGCACGAAAGTGCTTGTATTAAATTACACGATGGCGGTGTTAAATCGCGCTGATGCGTAACATTTAACGGATTACAATTAGCAAAACTTGCATACGACCCTGTAGATGATTGCAAAGTAGCATCGGGCGATAAGTGCCAAGGCCCAAATGAGTTATGAAAACGTGGCGGATTAGTTGTTCCTGATGCCCAACTTGGTGTTTCGGTAATGGCTTGCCCTGTTACGGTATTCCACACGGTGGACATAAATTGTCCACCTCCATTAATATTTCCTCCCTCTGTAGTAAGTGCCACATGTCCGCCTGCTTGTACAAAAGCAATTAATGCGTTGGTAAAACCTAACGAATAACTATCGTCTATTGAATTTACAATTACAACATCGTAACCTGTAAAATTAGTTATTTCGCCTCCTGTAGTTACAGTAGCATTGCCTGCGCCAAACACGGCATCGTAAGTGGTTTGCACGCCTGTACTAAAACCTACTGAGTAAACACTAACTGTTTGCGCTTGTACTATTTTAGTACAAACGATACATATAAGAATAATTAGTTTTTTCATTTTTAATAAATTATTTTTTCTAATCTACTATCAAACATAATACTTTAATATTTAAAAGTAAGTCTCTTACCTCATCAATGTAATTGTTCCTGTACGTTTTTGTTCGTAGCCATTTATATCACTAAACTCCAGCGACCATGTATATACGTCGGCTTTCACTTTGGCATTGTTGCGTATGTCGGTACCGTCCCAGCCTTTGCTAGTTATGTTTTCTACCAAGCCTACTACTTGCCCCCAACGATCAAATATGCGCAACTTATAAACCGTTAGTCCTGTGCCTCGGGCATTAAAGTATTCGTTTATGCCATCATTATCGGGCGTAAAACTATTGGGTATAAATATAGTCCAATTGGCTTTTATTATTACAGTGGTTTTCATGGTGTCGGTACAACCGTTTAAGGTTTTTACCAATTGTATAATTGTATATACTCCAGTATCTCTATACGTGTGTAAAAAGCTAGTTACTTTCCCAAATGTAGAAAATGAGGTGTCGCCTGTACTCCAATTGTATATTGCTCCGTTTATTGACGAGTCGCTAATAGTAATAATAGGATTAAGCATAGTAGTTTCGGTTGGACTAACGCTAAACAATGCCGTAGGCTTTATATTTACTCGTACATTATTAGGTACGGTTTTAAATGCAAAACAATTTTTGTTAGTATATACGGTTAGCGTTACATTATAATTGCCTGTATCTCTCAATAGTATTTTGCCTTGCGTGCCTTGCACTTCGGGTTCGTTACCTATGTTCCATTTAAAATCGGTATTAACCGAACCTGCTGGCACAGTGCCAATACTTGCCATTTCGGTATAGGTTATGTAGTCGGGCTGGCATACTACTTTGGGTGTAATATCAAAATCTACTACTGGGTTAGGATTAACAGTGGCAGTTTGCGTTAAACTATCCTTACACCCAAAATTACTTGTAACTATCAATTTTACTTGATAATCGTTGGGTGCAGTATATGTAAATGATGGGTCGTGTGCGGTACTGCCATTAGTGGGGGTAAATATCCACTGATTAGTAAATGTATTATTTTGTACAATAGTGGTTAAATTTTCAAACTCCGATGGTGTGCCTTCACACACTGCATCTACATAAAAACTTACATCTGGGTTAGCGTGTACTATTACTTTTTTGGCAATACTATCAGTACAACCATAATTAGTTTTTACTACCAAAGTTGCAAATTTATTAGTATCGGCACTTGGGTAAGTATATAGCACGTTGGCATTAGTAGTATTATTTGTTTCTATACTTACATTGCTAGTATAATCCCAATACCAATTACTAATACTACTTATAGAGCCTGTTGAATTAGTAACTATGGCTGTAGGAGTAAATGTGGTAGGTTGTTGTATGCAGGCTTCGTTCATGGTAAAACTTGCCACAGGACGTGGGTATATTACTACCGAATCGTTATGCAACATATAACAGCCATTAGTACTTTTTACCAACTGTGTAATGTAGTATTTGCCCGCAGCAGTATATAAGTGCGTGGCCGATGCGTTAGGCATTTTTAATTGCGCAGGTGCTGTGTTATCACCATATACAAAGTAAATACTATCAATAGTTGGCGTAGGTACTATAGGGTTAGGCAAAGTGTTATTTACACTACTTTGGTCAAGTATGGTTATTACCGAATCTTTACACACTGCACGCGTAAGTAAGTTAGCTGTAGGTAAAGGAAACACTTGTGCCGTTTTAGTTATACTGTCTTTACAACCAAAATTACTGGTTACTACCAGTTTTACACTATGTGTATTGGGAAATAAATAGGTATAAGTAGGGTCTTGTAATGTGCTTGTACCTGTGGCGTCAAACGTCCAATTATTAGTAGGTACAGTACCCGATTGTATGGTAGATGAATTAGTAAACACACTTGCTTGCGGAAAACATATTGACTGCGCTGTAAAATTTGCCACAGGGTTAGGGTGCACTACTATTTTTTTGGTAATACTATCTACACAACCATGATTGGTACGCACCACCAACGATGCGTATTTGATCGTATCTATACTTGCATAAGTGGTAGATACATTGGCGTTAGTTCCGTTTACAACATCTTTAACATTATCGTTGGTATAATCCCAAATCCAACTTACTACAGTATTGGTAGAACCTGCGGTAACAGGCACACTGCTTGATGTAGTTATTGGTGTTAATGTAGTAAGTTTGGTTAAACAGGTATCGTTCATTATAAAATCGGCAATAGGCTCAGGATACACCAATGCTGTATCTAGCATATTAACGGCATAGCACGTGTTAGATGTACGTACAACGTGGCGTATAGCATACTTACCTGGAGCTAAATACTGGTGCCGTATTGGTAGTGATGGTGGATATGGTGTAGAAAAAGGGGCTGTACCATCGCCAAAATCAAAAGCCAATAAATTTATGGTTGGCGCAGGCACAATAGGGCTAGCAAGGGCATTACTAAGTGTGCTTATGTCGGTAATTTGTATTGCCGAATCGGCACATACATTTTGCACAGTAATATCTGCTGTTGGGTTAGGGTAAATATTAATGTTGATAGAGTCGGTTTTGCTACAATACGCCGTGCTTAATTTTAGCTTAACCCAATAGTTAGATGCTGCTGTGTATAAATGGTTTTGAGTTAATTTTTGAGTTGAATCTAATTTTGTTAAATCAATAACGCCATCTTTTTCAAAATCCCATTCATACTTAGTAAGCGTGTCCGATGGAGCAATACTAGCAGTTGAACCAAACAATAATGAGTCGGAAGCCACCAACACCAAACCTGTAGTAAGTGCGCTTTTGTACAAACATTTACTTACGCCACTCATTAATGTCTTAGGCACATCGTGTACATAAAGTGTTTTTACCACGGTATCTTTACACCCCAAACTATTTTCTACTATTAGTGTTGTGGTATGCGTACCATTGGTAGTATAAGTATGTGTTGGATTTTGGGTTGTACTGTGCGTAGTGGCATCGCCAAAATCCCAGTCCCATTTAGCAATAGTAACAAATGGCGATGTAGGCACGCTACCCACCGAAGCATCAGTATTAGCTATAGGTTTATCATTACAAGTACTACCAATAGTAAAGTTAGCTACTGGCAATGGTTTTACTATAATTTTTTGAGTTTTAACGCTACCTGCCGAGTTATTAGCACAAGGCGCATCTATGGTTATGTAATAAATACCTGGTATGCTATATGTAAAAACAGCTGTATCTTTGGCTTGCTGAAATGTTGGTGCGCTTGCGCTTGTACTATCTATTGATGCTATACGCTGTTGGCATATAATACCTGTAGTAGTTTTGTTATATACTTTTATGGTATCGTTTACACATACAATAGTATCGCTAAATTCAGCGTTAGGCCTATTATTACAACTTTGGCATACTAATATTTCTGTTGGAACAACTGTTAATCGGGTAGATACGAAAGTCCCTCTATCATAAGGTGTAGCGTTAGCTGTTGTGGCCGAAATATCAGTACGAATAATAGCAGGATTGCTTGTTACTACCACAGGTATTGTAAGTGCGCAGTTGGGCGCTTGTCCTAACGAGTCGATTTTTATAAATAGTGGGTCATAATCATTAGCTCCATAACCTGTAGTTTCGGCACATAATAATATACCTCTATCGCTAGTTTCACGTGCTCCCCAAGCTTTGTTTACCGTACCTGGCTGACCATAGTGCATAGTATATGTATGCACGCCATTAGCATCAAATTTATTAAGAATAGCCATACTTGCGGCCGTAGCACCGTTAAAACCAGTTTGTATATATCCTCCATCTTGCGTTTGGCTTACAAAATGTGAACGATCAGATACACCAGCTACACCTACTGCACTAGACCACTGTACTACTGCTAACGAATCTAATTTCATAATATGAGTTTGATAATCGCCATTCATAGCTACATCGCTCGAAAACCCCACTATCATACCTCCATCAACCGTACCCTGCGACATTACGTCCCATTCTAAGCCATCAGTACCACCCGTATTATAATCATAGCCCCAAATAACATTACCTGTTGCACTTAATTTTAATACAAATACATTCCAAGTACCTGCGCCTGTGTAAGCACCTGTAAACATTATTTCTCCCGAAGTTAATACCTCCACATTATTACCCCAAGCACCTGCTAACCCATATTGTTTTTCCCATAATAATGTGCCTGTAGCACTTACCCTTGCCACAAAGGGTAGTTGCCCGCCAACTCCATTAAATCCAGACACTACAAAATCTCCATTGGGAGCTTCTGCAACTCCTAAACCATAATCATTTTGACCACTATCAAAAGCTCTAAGCCACTGGAAATTACCCAAAGCGTCGAGTTTCATTACAAAAATATTCCATATAGTCCCACCACCAAAAGCAGTTAAACCCGAAACTATATAACCACCATCAGACGTTTGCTTTACGGTTTTTCCACCATCGCCACCTACATCGCCATAGCGGTAATACCACTCGGTTACACCGCACTCATCTACTTTCATTACATAAGTGTCGCAGTCGCCATGCCCACCTATGCCGTTATCTTGCCCTGTGGTTACAAAGCCACCGTCTGCCGTAGGCGAAAACGACAAACCAAAATTTAAGCCTGGTACTTGTGCCAAACGTATAAATGTAGAGTTTTGCCCTTGTGCAAGCGTTGCTATTAATAAGCAAACGAACACACTTATTTTTTTAACTGTGGAGTAAAAATTATTCATGGGTATATTATTTTTTAGTGGTAGAAACTGGTACTATCGTAATTTCTTTTAACTGAGCCACAGGATATTCGCTCAATGTTTTGTTAAATAATTGTATTACCGAATCCTTATTATTAAGTCGCTCAGTAGTAATATCAAAGTAAGCATACTTATAATCTTTAGAGATAACTAAGTTACTTACACCTTCTTTTTTAGGGAAATTTTGAGTTAGTAAACGCCCTAAGTGTGGACACATTAACGCACCACTTGGTATATTTACCGTAACCTTGCTTAGCGCTGGTTTTGGAGTAGTTGTAGTAGTTTGTGCTACTGTTAGCTGTGTTAATGCAATGCTAAATGCTGCAAATAGTATAGTTTGTTTCATAATTAGTATAGTTTTGATATTAATTGAAATAAAAGTAAACAAAAAAAACGATACTTATACTAATTTTTTATTGACAATATAAGCGCCAAATCATTTTGGGTGTTAATAATTAGCTTGCCTTATTTTTAGTTTTATTGATGAGTTTCTGCTACTTTCGGGGTTCAGAAAAACATAGAAAAATAAGTAATAGATATGGCATTAATAAAATCAATTTCGGGCATACGAGGTACAATAGGCGGTAAAGCGGGCAACAACCTCACTCCTATTGATGTAGTAAAATTTAGCGCAGCTTATGGCACGTGGCTACAACAACAAAACGACAGCAAAAAACTTACGGTAGTAGTAGGGCGAGATGCTCGAATATCAGGCACTATGGTTAATAGTTTGGTAATAGCTACGCTTAATGGTTTGGGTATAAATGTTATTGACGGAGGCTTATCAACCACACCAACCATAGAAATGGCGGTAGTTAGCGAGCAAGCACACGGCGGTATTATTATTACTGCAAGCCACAACCCTAAGGAATGGAATGCACTAAAATTATTAAACCACCGAGGCGAATTTATATCAGCTACCGATGGCGAAACAATATTAGCAATAGCCGAAAACGAAGCCTATAATTTTACTGATGTAAATACTATTGGTAGCAACACTATTAACGATACATTAATACAAAAACACATTGATGCAATACTTGCATTACCATTGGTAAACGTAACGGCAATAAAAAAAGCCAACTTTAAAGTAGCTATAGATTGTGTAAACTCTACTGGCGGTATAGTATTGCCCACATTATTAAAACAATTGGGCGTTGAAGTGGTACACGAATTATATTGCGAACCAAACGGAGAGTTTCCGCACAACCCAGAGCCTTTGCCCGAAAACTTGCGTGATATTGCAAAGCTAGTAGTAAAACAAAATGCAAGCCTTGGTATAGTAGTGGACCCAGACGTAGATAGACTTGCGCTAGTGTGCGAAGATGGTGAAATGTTTGGCGAAGAATACACTCTTGTTGCTGTTGCCGATTATGTATTAAAACACACCAAAGGCAATACGGTGTCTAACTTATCCAGCACTCGTGCTTTGAGAGATGTAACCGAAAAACGCAAAGGAACATACACCGCAGCTGCAGTGGGCGAAGTAAACGTAGTACAACAAATGAAAGATACCAATGCCATAATAGGCGGCGAAGGCAACGGTGGCGTTATATACCCGGAGTTGCACTACGGCCGTGATGCTATGGTGGGGATAGCCTTGTTTTTATCGCACTTGGCAGAGTATGGCAAAAGTATTTCTATGTTGCGTGCATCGTATCCTAACTACCATATTTCTAAAAATAAAATAGAACTGAATGATGATATTGATTTAGATAAATTAATGGCGGATATTCAAACCAAATACAAAAAACAACCTATAAATACTATTGACGGACTTAAAATAGAATTTGACAAAGAGTGGGTACACCTGCGCCGTAGCAATACCGAGCCCATTATACGCATATACTCCGAAAGTACTGCCGAAGCCACCGCTAATAATTTGGCTAAAAAAATAATGACCGATATAAGCGCATTAATCAAAGAACAAACATTAAAAACGGCATAAGTACCGAGTAATTACGAATTAAAAATTACGAATTACGTTTAATTGCAAAAGAAATAAATTAGTATAATTACTCATCACCACTACTGTTACAATGAACAAAATATATTTTGATAACGCCGCCACAACCCCTATGGATAAAGAGGTATTGCAAGCAATGCTTCCGTACATGGAAAATCATTTTGGTAATCCGTCTAGCATACATTCGTTTGGACGCACCACACGTTCGGCTATTGAAGAGGCTCGCAAGAGTATAGCTACTTGTTTGAATGTGAGCCCTGGCGAAATATTTTTTACCAGCGGAGGTACTGAGGCCGATAATATGGCAATACGATGTAGCGTACACGATTTTAAAATTAAACATGCCATAACCTCTCGCATTGAGCATCATGCAGTGTTGCATACCTTAGAAGAACTAGACAAGCGAGGCGATATACAATTGCATTTTGTAAAAATAGATGCACAAGGAAACGTAGATTTAACGCACCTTGAAGAACTGTTAAAATTTACCAACGAACGTACATTAGTATCGTTAATGCACGCCAATAACGAAATAGGAACACTACTCCCACTAAAGCAAGTAGGCGATATTTGCGCTAAATACAATGCGCTATTTCACTGCGATACCGTGCAAACTATGGCACACTATGCGTTTGATTTGCAAGCAATAAATGTACATTTTGTAGTAGGTGCGGCGCATAAGTTTCATGGCCCTAAAGGTGTTGGATTTATCTACATAAAAAACGATGCTCGTATAATGCCTTATATTACTGGTGGTTCGCAGGAACGCAATATGCGTGGCGGTACCGAAAACTTGTACGGAATAGTAGGTATAGCCAAAGCATTAGCAATTGCCAATGCACATTTAACTGAGCATCAACAACAGGTGCAAACATTAAAACAACATTTTATAAGCGAACTGCAACGCAACTTTACTGATGTGCAGTTTAATGGTAACACCAACCCACACCAAAGTTTATACACGGTACTTAACGTATCGTTTGCGCCCAACCCCAATGGCGAAATGCTACTCTTTAGCCTTGATATTGCAGGTATAGCAGCCTCTGGCGGAAGTGCCTGCACAAGCGGTAGCAACCAAGGTTCGCATGTGTTGCGTGGCATTGGTGCTGCGGGCGACAGGCCATCAGTACGTTTTTCGTTTTCAAAAATGAACACAATAGAAGAGGTAGATTATACTATTGCAAAGTTGAAGGAGGTACTGGGGTAATGGTGAAGTACAGTGCACAAAATAGACTAACAAAACAAAGCAATGACTAAAATTAGAATTAAAAATTTCGGACCTATTAAAGAAGGATTTACAGAAAATGATGGCTGGTTAGACATTAAGAAAGTTACTGTTTTTATAGGCAATCAAGGCAGTGGAAAAAGCACAGTGGCTAAGTTAATATCTACATTAACATGGCTTGAAAAAGCTATTAATAAAGGGGATATTGATGTTAGTTTAATTTATTTGAATACGTTTAAATCATTTTTTAACGCTCAAAACGTTCTCAATTATTTTAATGAGAAAACAGAAATAGAATACCTTGGAGAGAAAATACATCTAATATATGAAGCTGAAAAAGAAAATCTTAGTATAGCGGTTTTGAAAAATACATTAACAGTACCTAAAATAATGTACGTCCCGTCAGAGCGTAACTTTTTTAGTGTTGTAGAAAGAGCAAATTCGCTAAATGACCTACCATATATGGTACGTCAATTTGGTGAAGAATTAAAAAGAGCTCATTTTGCACTTAATAATGAATTAATAGACTTGCCAATAGGAGGAATAAAATTTAATTATAATATAG
>JBEBIC010000302.1:0-3068 GCA_040080595.1 Bacteroidia bacterium
AATAAACAAAAAAAAATTATGAAACGAATAGTAATAAACAAATGGACAAAAGGTATAGTACTTAAAAATGGTACTTACGTAAAAACAATACACGAAGGTGTGTACTGGTTAATGTATGGGCAAGAAATAATAGTATATGACATGGCTATACCATTTAAAACTCCTGTAAATTTAAGTATATTATTAACCGACGAAAACTTTGTATCCGCTACTACCGTAGTAACGGTTAAGGATAACGAAATAGCCTTATACTACGCTAACGACATGTTTGTAAGCGTTGTAAACACTGGACGATATGTATATTGGAACGGATTAATAAACTGTAAATACGTAATAATAAACTTAGCCAACTGTACTATTGATACTAGTATAGGTAGCGCATTACTTACGCACAAAGACGTAGCGCCATACATACGCACAAGTGTAATAGAACCTTACGAAAAAGGCATATTATTTATTGATGGTAGCTTTAATAAAATAATGGAAGCTGGCACATATAATTTTTGGAAAAACAGTACAACTATAAATGTAGTTAAAGTAGATATACGTACCCAACTTATGGATATAAATGCACAAGAAATATTAACCAAAGATAAGGCTGCGTTACGCATAAATATTAATATGCAGTACATAGTGAGTGATGTAGTAAAAGCGTTAGTAAACAACAGCGCTTACGATAAACAATTATATGTATTGGCACAATTAACCATACGTGAGTTTGTAAGTACTGTTTCGTTTGATGAGTTAATGGAAAAGCGAGATGCCTTAGCCAAATTAGTAACCGAAAGTATAGCTACTAAAGCTACATTATTAGGTGTAACTATTAGCCACATAGGTATTAAAGATATAGTGTTACCAGGCGACATGAAAGACATAATGAACCAAGTATTAATAGCCGAAAAGAAAGCGCAAGCCAATATAATAATGCGTAGAGAAGAAACGGCATCAACCAGAAGTTTGTTAAACACAGCCAAATTAATGGAAGATAACACTATGTTATTCAAATTAAAAGAAATGGAATATGTAGAAAAAATTGCTGATAAAATACAAAGTATTTCTATATCGGGTGGTGGCCAGGTAGTAGATCAATTAAAACAATTGTTTGTGCCTACTAAATAAAATTGCAAAATAAATACAACTACGCAAATATGCTGCGTAGTTGTATAATATGTTTGTATCGTTAAATAAAAAAACAATAAATAAAATCCCAAATAGGGTACTAACTATGATAATAAATGCACTACACATAACAGGCGATGACCTAATGAATATAGGTATTCCCGAAGGAAAAGCAATAGGAGTTGCATTGCGTAAAATACGCAAAACATTTACCAATGCTCCCAAAGCCGAAACCTTAGCAACCTTTGCGCTTATAGCCAAAAACCCAGAAGAATACACCGAACACAAATTTTACATGTCGGTAGCTAATGCCATAATAGAGGCACGTACAGTAAATATTGATGACATACTACCACTAAACGAAATAGGTTTGCCGTACACCATATTTGGTGCTGATAATATAGAGCAAGGCGCTATTGATCAAATGGAAGTAGCTATGAAACTACCTATAACCGTAACAGGTGCTTTAATGCCCGATGCGCACCAAGGTTACGGCTTGCCTATTGGCGGGGTATTGGCTACTAACAATGCGATAATACCTTATGGTGTAGGCGTGGATATTGGGTGCCGTATGGCGTTATCCATATATGATATTCCCGAAAATCATTTTTACGAAAATCAATCGTTTTATAAACGCGAACTAATTGCACACACCAAGTTTGGCGCAGGGCACGGTTGGCAAGGGCAATACAGAGCCGTGCACGATGTGTTAGATAATAGTACGTTTAATATAACACCATTTGTAAAAAACTTGCACGACAAAGCGTACTCACAATTGGGTTCGTCGGGCGGTGGAAACCACTTTGTAGAATGGGGTATTATTTCGTTTGCTACTGCTGATGCTACGCTTAATATACAAGCGGGTAACTATTTGGCATTGCTTACGCACTCGGGGTCGCGAGGCTTGGGGGCTACTATAGCAGGGCATTACACCAAAATAGCCAAAGAAAAATGTCGCTTACCACGTGAGGCTGTTAATTTGGCTTACTTAGATATGAATAGTGCCGAAGGACAAGAGTATTGGCTAGCTATGAATTTGGCGGGAGATTACGCATCAGCATGCCACGATATTATTCATCAAAAACTAACTAAAGCAATAGGTGCGCAGGTATTGGCAAAGGTAGAAAATCACCATAATTTTGCGTGGAAAGAAACGTGGAACAACCAAGAGGTAATAGTACACCGTAAGGGTGCAACACCTGCGGGGAAAGACGTTATGGGTATTATACCAGGTTCTATGACGGCTCCAGGTTTTTTGGTAAGAGGCAAAGGCGAGGCAGATGCTATAAACTCGGCATCGCACGGTGCAGGACGACTTATGAGCCGTACCAAAGCCATTGGTACAATAACTAAAACTGACATGCAAAAAATACTTGCCGATAATGGCGTAACCCTTATTGGCGCAGGATTAGACGAGGCACCTATGGCATACAAAAACATAGAAACCGTAATGGCAGCACAAACTAATTTGGTTGATGTAGTAGCTAAGTTTATACCAAAAATGGTGCGTATGGCCGACGATGGAAGTAGAGAAGATTAATTGTATTTTTGAAAGAAGAACTAATGATTATAAAATGTAAAAAGTGCAACGAAAGCCTTAGTCAAGAATTAAAACTGATAGAAAATGAAGCTACTCTTTGTAATAAAGATGGTGAAAATGTTGTACCCAAAGGATATTATTGGATTGGTAGTGCTCGCTTTGCTTTTACCGATATTACCAATAAAATAGTGATAAATACAAAAGATTTAAGGAATTACAAACCCCATACTGATGATTCTAAACTGAGCGGTTGTTGTGGCTACAGTGGCATCGATGGCATTAATTTAATGTGTAAAAATGGACATGAAATAGCTACGTTAAGATGCGATTGTTGGATGCCTCATACTGTTTTTTTTGAAACTAATTTGATACAACAAACAAA
The DNA here is from genome assembly GCA_040080595.1 of Bacteroidia bacterium. Classification (GTDB taxonomy): domain Bacteria; phylum Bacteroidota; class Bacteroidia; order UBA4408; family UBA4408; genus JACMRI01. The sequence goes on from JBEBIC010000302.1 coordinate 3,042, forward strand.
TGTTTAAACTAATTTATACCAGTTACA
>JBEBIC010000303.1:0-3063 GCA_040080595.1 Bacteroidia bacterium
AAACAGAGGGGAGTTGTAAGTATTTATTAAGTAATTTATTGTAAAAATTGACCCGTAGTAATAACGAAAGCATAGTTTATGGATATTGTACAAAAGTAAAACTAAGATAATAGTAGTAACTTTGCTTTAGCAATGCGTATAAAATTACACTACAACTTTGGTAAACAGAGTTAAATACCAAAACTATTTTATATAAAATACCATTTGTAAAACATAATAACACATGAGCGAAGAACTAATAATAAACAAACAACAACCCAAAGAGGCAATATACCAACAGCTTTTACCACAAATAAAAGCCCTATTACATGGCGAAACAGACCTTATAGCCAATATGGCAAATGTAAGTGCGGTGCTTAAAGAGGCATTTAATTTTTGGTGGGTAGGTTTTTATATAGTAAAAGGAAATGAGTTGGTATTAGGCCCTTTTCAGGGCACATTGGCGTGTACACGTATAGGCTTAGGCAAAGGTGTATGTGGCGCAGCATGGGCAAAAAACGAAACCATACTAGTACCCAACGTAAACGAATTTGATGGGCATATTGCATGCTCATCGTTATCGCAATCGGAAATTGTAATACCTAAATCTATTAATAACACGGTGCTATTTGTATTAGATGTAGATAGCGAATTTCTTAATCATTTTGATGAAATAGATGCTAAATACTTAAATGAAATTGTAAGTTTGTTGTAAAATAAGTACCCCCCTTTGCAACAAAAAATTAATTTGAAAAAAAACTCCTTCTCTACCATTCGTATTCAACAAATAATAGTAGTAAGTGCTGTGTTTTTGTTTGTAATAAAAATAGCAGCTTATTACTACACTAACTCGGTAGCAGTATTAACCGATGCTTTGGAGAGTATTGTAAATGTGGTAGCAAGTATAATAGGGTTGTATAGTATTATACTATCATCAAAACCACGAGACGAAGACCACCCTTATGGACACCGCAAAGTAGAGTTTATATCGTCGGCTATTGAGGGCGTACTTATAGCCTTAGCGGGGTTTATAATTATTTACGAAGCCATTATTAATTTTTTGCACCCGCATGCTTTAGGTAATTTGGATATTGGAATAGTGCTCGTAGCGCTATCGGCAGTTATAAATTATGTATTGGGTTGGTGGTGTAAAATTAATGGCAAAAAAAACAACTCGCCTGTGCTAATGAGTACTGGCGCACATTTGCAGTCCGACACCTATTCTACCATTGGGCTTATTGTAGGCATTATTATAATAAAATTTACCAACTACGCTTGGATAGATAGTGGTGTAGCTATTTTGTTTTCGTTTATTATTATTTTTTCGGGCTACAAAATAATTCGCAAATCATTATCGGGTATTATGGATGAAGCCGATGCCGAAGTAGTAGATAAAATAATTGCGATAGTAAACAATAACAGACGTGCCAATTGGATAGATATACACAACCTGCGTGTAATAGACTACGCAGGCTTTTATCATGTAGATTGCCACTTAACAATACCCTATTATTTAAACATAAAACAAGGGCATGCTATAATGGATGAACTAACCGATGTGCTTAAAAATGAATTTGAAAACAATATTGAATTTTTTATACACATTGATGGTTGTATTGCCACCCAATGTAGCTTATGTAATGTAAGTAATTGTAGCTATCGTTCGCAACCATTTGTTACTAATTTTACATGGACACAAAAAATTATTTTATCTAACGCCAAACACGTTTTACATGCCAACTAAACTTACACTACTACTTATAGCTACTGCCTTTATATATGCGGGCTGTACTACTAATACTACAAAAACTGAAATTAAAAAAGGGGAAGATGCCGATGCGTTTATAATGCAAAACAAAACAGGTAACGATACCGTGTATTACGATGAGGATAAGAAACAAGTACGCTTTGCTGGCGAATTAATAAAAGGTAAGCGCAACGGCTTGTGGAAAGCCTATTATCAAAACGGCACATTGTGGAGCGAAGGCGAATATGTAAATGGCTTGGGCGAAGGGGTGTCGCACATATTTTATCCTAACGGTAGTATTAAAATTATGGGTTTTTATACCAATGATAAACCAGCTGGACTGTGGCAGTTTTTTGATGAGAATGGCACAATGACCCACGAAATAGATTATACCCAAGATGGTAAAGGCAAAGTAATACCAGCTAAAAAAACAACACCTAAAAAATAGGTTTAAAATTTAGCCACGATAAGTTTACATAAATCGGCAGGAGCTTCCAAGTTAAGCGTATGCCCTACATTGGGCAATATAGTATAACTACTATTTGATATATTAGCATGCACTTCGTCGCTCATATAGGTGGGTAGTAGCGTATCTTTTTCGCCTTGTATAATGAGTGTAGGTACAGTTATTTTTTGTAATTGTTGGCGATAATCTTTGCGGTGCAATGTTGCCGTCATTAGTTTTACTATAAACTCCGATTGCTCGCTCATTTCCTCCATACGTGCTTTTTTTAGTACATCAATAGGTATTAATGGATTTGCGAAATAATGCTCGCTAAACACGTGTGGTAACATTACATCGAGCATTAGTTTGTAGCCTCCGTATTTTAATGCGTTAAACCAACTTAATTCTATGGCGTTAAACAATGGTGTTTTGTGGGCAAATGTAGCCACCAGTACCACACCCGATAATTGCGTAGGGTAATTTACCGCAAAATGCTGCGCCACCATACTACCATACGATATACCACAAATTATGGGTTGTACTATATCTTTACTTTTTATTACCTCCAATACATCAGCCGCATGCGCATCAAAATCTTTCCAATCGCCTTCTTTATTAGACTGCCCTTGAAAGTGTAAATCCAACAACACTATATTAAACCGTTGGCTCAAACCCTCGTACATTAAGCCCCAAGCAGCAGTAGTTTGGGTTAATCCGTTTAATAATACAATAGTGCGCGACTTATTATTGTTGATGTATTGGTTGTAAAGCATTGGTTAAAAAAAATAGAGTAGTTGTAATTATTTTGTAGTCAAAAAGTTTATTTTCTTAAATATATTCACGCCTTGGTGGCTGAGCGGAGTCGAAGCCCATATACGACTAGGGCTTCGAC
>JBEBIC010000304.1:0-3063 GCA_040080595.1 Bacteroidia bacterium
CCCCCTTTACAAGCCGACGACGGCATACGAGATGTCTAACCTCGTCTCGTGGGCTGGAGATGTGTATAAGAGACAGATTACAAACATATTTACGAATGTGAGTTTATGTACTTTAAATTCGTACATAAAACCCAACACGCTAAACGTAATTAAACTTGCCGATGATAATATACTTATGTAATAATATGGCTGTGGAGCGTATATATTAAAGAAGCCCAAAAGGTTTAATAAATTGTTAGAAATATGACCATTGCTACGCTCCCATATATCATTGCCCGATAGTAATGATGGATAATTAGTATTGCACGGAAACATTAATTTTAAACTTATATACAACAACAAAAAACTAATTAATGTAAGTAATGTATTTTTGTGCAGTTGAATACTTGCGCTTTTATAGGAGTGTTTTACCATAAATTCGTGTATAACAAATACACCAACAATAACAAGCCCTACCGACCTAATATGTACGCTAAACGCCAACAACAGCCCTAGCAAAATGCTAGTATATATATTTTTTTTGCTTAAAATTAAACATAAACAAGCTAACCAAAAACAAGTAAATGGAATGTCGGAAAATAGTTCCATTTTAAAATCAAGATATTGTGCTCCGTACGAAATTATTAAAATAGTAAACAACGAAGTAAGCATTGAGAAATGTTTGCGCAAAAAAACAAATCCAAACAAACCAGATAAAGCTAAAAAAAAGCTAGTATAATAGTTTATCATCGTATAGTTGTATCCATAGTGTTTTACCAATGGCGCTAATAATAAGGGCATTCCTGTTGGGTAAGCCTTAGGGCCTATTACTGCTCGCTCGGGGTTAAAAATATAGCCTGTAGTGTTTTGCGAAATTCCTTCACTAATATTTTTTGCCTGATGAATGTACTGCGCAAAATCATCGCCCCAATCGTGGCTTGTTTTTATATTAATAAAAAACAGAGGCAACATTAAAATTGAGATTACTAAATACTCAATTGCAGCACGGTTTATTTTATATGTCATTTTATCATTTGATTACTTTAACAAGGTAACCTTACCAATCTGTACGCGTTTTTCGTTGAGTACCGTAGTATAGTTAAGTTGCCAAGTATATACTTCTGTTTTGCAACGTTGCCCTGTGTTTATATCGTTGCCGTCCCAGCCACTTGCAGTAAGTTCGGTAACAATACCTACTACTTTTCCCCAACGGTCAAATATGCGTAATTCGTATTTTATAATACCGTAACCTTTTGCATTAAAATAATCATTTACACCATCAGCATTAGGAGTAAATGTATTAGGTATAAATAATATGGCTGATGGATTTATTTGTAGTGTTTGATAAGCCGTATCTTTACAGCCAAAATTTGTAGTAACATACTGTGTAATAATATATGTGCCGCTATCTTTGTATTGATGCGTATGCGATGGTACGTAGGTAGTAGTTTGCGAAGTTAAATCATCTCCATAGTTCCAATCTATTACATCGCCCAATTTATTTTTATCTACTATAGTTATTATTGCATCAGCAAGCGTAGTTACACTAGGCGAAATACTAAATTCAGCAGTAGGTTTGGGATATACTTCTATATAGTTTTTTTGGTAAATACTATCCGAACAGCCTTTGTTGGTGGTTACTTTAAGCCCTATGCTATGGTAGCCAAGTTTGTTAAACGTATAGGTAAAATCATTAGTAAGTTGGTGTTTTGTACTATCAATATAATAATCAAACTGCTTGTTAAACGAGCCTGGCGGCACAGTACCCACACTTGATGTATCAGTAATAAATACTATTAGAGGTTCGCAACCTATACGTACATCTGCCTCAAAACCAACTAAAGGATTAGGGTTTACTGTAGCATTTTTAGTAATACTATCTAAGCAACCGTGTACCGTTGTAACTACCAATTTTACTGGATACACATTAGGGGCACCGTACACATAAGTTGGAGCTACTAATGCCGAAGTTTGATTAGGTTCAAACGTCCAGTTGTGTGCAATTATAGTTTCTGCACCTGTGTAGGTAGAACTATCTTTAAATAAAGACGTAAATGTATTACATACCGTATTAACTCCAAACAACGCCACTGGTAATGGGTATATTACAAAGCGTTTCAAAATAGTATCAGTACAACCGTGATTAGTAGTAACAACTAATTTGGTTAATTTATTAGTATCAGCGCCCAATATGGTAAGCTGTGGTGTTGCTGTACTTGTGTTATCATACGTGCCGTTATTATTAAAATCCCATTGCCATTGTACTATAGTATTGGTAGAACCATAAGTAGGTAGTACTACCGAAGTACTAGCAAAATCGGTAGTCTCATTAAAACACACATTGGTACTTGTAAAGTCGGCAAAGGGCTCTGGGTATATAGTTACACTATCTCTAAAATAGTTAATACAGCCAAAGTTAGATTTTGCCATTTCCACTATTGGGTACTTCCCTGCTGTTGTATATTTATGATTTATAATAGCCAATACAGGTGCTTTAAAGCCATAAGCAGTAGTATTATCGCCATAATTATAATATACTGAATCTACGTAAGGAGCAGGCGTAATACCCGTTACTACGTTGTTTATGTTGGTTTTGTCTATCAACTTAAATGCACTATCATTACATACATTAGTAACTATAAAGTTGGCAATAGGGTTAGGATACACTTTTAGTTGTACAGTATCTGCACTATTGCAGTAGGCGGTGCTTACTTTTACCATTATGTTATGCGTACCTACAGTAGCAAAGCTTTGTTTAAATAGTTGTGGTGTTACAGAAGTGTTTTTGGTAAAATCTATTGTTCCATCATTTTGCCAATCTACTTCATAGCTAGTTATGGTATCAGTAACCGCATTAATAATAACGTTTGTAGTAAAAACAGCACTATCCAACACCAATGGGTTAAGCACAGGGAAATTAGGTAAATATTGGCAAATATCTTGTGTAGTTAAATTTACTTTGGGTACATCGTATATACGTACTTTGCGTATAATTGTATCCTTACAACCATTTGCATTTTCAACATCTAACACTACATTATACGTACCTGTATTAGTATATGTATGCGATGGATTTGTTACGTA
>JBEBIC010000065.1:0-13132 GCA_040080595.1 Bacteroidia bacterium
GCACTACCCCACATTTTTTTATAGTTTTGTGGTAAAATATAAAAACACTATTCTTATGCCTCTTATCGATTTAAAAGTACCCAGCCCAGGAGAATCTATTACAGAAGTAGTAATAGCTAAATGGTTAGTTAAAAACGGCGATTACGTTCAAAAAGACCAAGAACTTGCCGAAGTAGATTCTGACAAGGCTACACTTACGCTTAATGCTGAGCATGCGGGCGCTGTTATGTTAATTTCTGCCGAAGGCGATACCGTAAAAGTGGGCGATGTAGCCTGCAAAGTAGATACCGATGCAATAGCACCAGCAGTAACCGCAACGCCTGTTGCCGAAGTAAAAACAGCACCAGTAGCGCAAGCCCCAGTTGCTACAGTAGCAACACCTGCAAGCACCAGCTACGCTAACGGTACGCCAAGCCCAACAGCAGCCAAAACAATGGCCGAAAACAACATTAATGCTAGCCAAGTAAGTGGTTCGGGCAAAGACGGACGCATTACTAACCAAGACGTGGTAGCCGCTATGGCAAAAGGTTTTGATAAACAAGCTGCTACCAATGCGTGGGTAGGCGAGCGCAATATAGAGCGTGTAAAAATGACTCCGCTACGCAAGAAATTAGCACAGCGTTTAGTAAGTGTAAAGCAAGAAACTGCTATGCTTACTACATTTAACGAAATAGATATGAGCGCAATAATGGAATTGCGTAATAAATACAAAGATAAGTTTAAAGAAAAACACGGTACAAACCTTGGTTTTATGAGCTTTTTTACCAAAGCCGTAACCGAGGCATTAGGCTTGTTTCCTGCTGTAAATGCAATGATAGATGGCGAAGAAATTGTGTATCACAAATACGCTGATATAGGTATAGCAGTAAGCGCACCCAAAGGTTTGGTAGTGCCAGTATTGCGCAATGCCGAAATGATGAGTCTTGCAGGCATTGAAGCGGGCATAAAAGCGTTGGCACTAAAAGCACGAGATAATAAAATTACGGTAGATGATATGACTGGCGGAACATTTACCATTACCAACGGTGGTGTATTTGGTTCGTTAATGAGCACACCTATCATTAACCCGCCACAAGTGGCTATACTGGGTATGCACAACATTGTAGAACGCCCAATAGCAGTAAATGGTAAGGTAGAAATACGTCCTATGATGTATGTGGCACTTAGCTACGACCATAGAGTAATAGACGGAAGAGAATCAGTAGGGTTCTTGGTTAAAGTAAAAGAAATGTGCGAAAATCCAACCCGAATATTATTTGGTGCTAAAGACCCACAAGAAGTATTATTAGGTTTATAATTATTCCATTAAATTATCTCAAACCCTATGTAAACATTAGCTTACGTAGGGTTTGTTTGTTTTAAAACCCACAATTATTAGTTTTCGTTCATATTACTTAAAACAAGTTGCCTATAATTAATACAAATTGATAAATTTGTGCAACTAAAAAACAGTACTTAATACACATGGCAAAAGTAACCATTGATAATATTGAAATAGAAGTTCCTGATGGAACAACCATACTAAATGCAGCACGTATGATGGGAGGCGAAAGCGTTCCGCCTGCAATGTGCTACCACAGCAAGTTACAAGGCAGTGGCGGTAAGTGCCGCACGTGCTTAGTAAAAGTTGCCGCAGGTTCAACCAAAGACCCTCGCCCTATGCCTAAGTTGGTGGTATCGTGTTCTACGCCTGTGCAAGACGGTATGATAGTACAAAACCTTACTAGCCCCGAAGTGCTTGAAGCGCGCCGTGGTGTGGTAGAGTTTTTATTAATTAATCATCCATTAGATTGCCCTGTGTGCGACCAAGCGGGCGAATGCCACTTGCAAGACCTTGGTTACGAACACGGCTTGCAACGTACACGCTATGAGTTTGAACGTCGTACGTTTGATATGATAGACATAGGCGAAAAAATAAAGTTGCACATGAACCGTTGCATACTTTGTTACCGTTGTGTATATACCGCCAACCAAATAACTAACGGACGTGTACATGGTATAATAAACCGTGGCGACCATGCCGAAATTTCTACTTACATAGAACAAGCTATTGACAACGATTTTAGTGGAAACGTAATAGATGTATGTCCTGTAGGTGCATTGACTGATCGTACAGCACGTTTTGCTAATCGTGTATGGTTCTTAAAACCAATGGATGCACACCGCAACTGCGATAAATGCTGTGGCAAAACAGTAGTATGGCAAAAAGCAAACGAAGTAATACGTGTAACAGGACGCAAAGATAAATACGGCGAAATAGAAGAGTTTATTTGTAACACTTGTCGTTTTGATAAAAAACACGTAAGCGATTGGACTATTGAAGGTCCTCGTGCTATTGAAAGTACTTCGGTAATATCTCAAAACCATTATACCAATTTGCATCAAATGAATGCAGGCATAAAAAAATTATTACTGGAAAAACAAACCTTACAAATAACTAAATAATACAAAATTATATGACCTATTTAGAATTTGAAAAACCAATACAACTACTTGTTGAGCAGTTAGAACAGTTAAAAGAAACGGCCGAAAAAACACAAGTAGATGTAACATCGGCAGTAGCCGAATTGGAAGCTAAAATTATAACTACACGTAAAGATACATACGCTAACCTTACGGCTTGGCAACGAGTACAAGCTAGTCGTCATCCCGACCGCCCTTACTCGCTTAGCTATATGGATGCCGTAAGTGATAACACGTTTATGGAACTGCACGGCGACCGTACCGTAGGCGATGATAAAGCCATGATAGGTGGTTTTGGACAAATAGACGGGCGCACCGTAATGTTTGTAGGGCAACAAAAAGGTATTAATACCAAAATGCGCCAAATACGACGCTTTGGTATGGCTAACCCTGAGGGTTACCGCAAGGCATTGCGTTTGTTTAAATTAGCCGAACGTTTTAACAAACCAATTGTAACCTTTATAGATACACCAGGCGCATACCCAGGTTTAGAAGCTGAAGAGCGTGGACAAGGCGAAGCTATAGCACGCAATATATTTGAAATGGCGCAACTTAAAGTTCCCGTTATATGTATAATATTGGGTGAAGGGGCATCGGGCGGAGCATTAGGAATAGGTGTAGGAGATAAAGTATGTATGCTCGAAAACACTTGGTATTCGGTTATTTCGCCTGAATCGTGCTCATCTATTTTATGGCGCAATTGGGACAATAAAGAAACTGCAGCCGAAGCCTTAAAACTTACTGCAAAAGATATGCTTGCAAATAAATTAGTTGATGCCGTAATACCCGAACCTATTGGAGGAGCGCACAACAACATACCCGAAGCACATCAAATAGTAAAAAAACATATTATTCAATACCTAAAAGAATTAGACGCTATAAACCCTGAAGAACGCATCAATCAACGTATTGATAAGTTTTGTAGTATGGGTGTTGTGGTAGAATAGCAATAGTGTTGCACACTAATTTATCTTAACAATATATTTAATATTAACCTACAAACCCACACAATGAACTACATAGCACACATAAACATAATGCCACACAAAGCCTTGTTGGACCCACAAGGTAAAGCCGTAACACAAAGTATGACCAACATAGGCTTGCCACAAATAAGCAATGTGCGCATAGGCAAACACATTACTTTGCAAATAGAAGCTGCTTCGGTAGCCCTTGCTACTACTGCTGCCGACGATGCGTGCAAAAAGTTATTGTGTAACCAAATTATGGAAGAGTATAGCATAACTATTACTGAAGCGTAGTAAAATTAGCAGAATTTATACAATACAAAAAGCCTCAATATTTATACAAATATTGAGGCTTTTTTAGTTGATACTTTATATAACTAAACTATGGCGAAACTAGGTTTAAAGAAATATTAACGTAAGGAGCTCCTGCCAATTTATTTTCCATAATAAGTGGAGGTGTGTCAGTGGCTACATCATCAATATTAAATTTATAACTTATACGGTAGCCCGCTTGTAAGCTCATCCATATAAAATTATGTACTCTAAATTCGTACGTAATGCGTGGGCGAATTTCGCTACGGTGCAATTGTAAGTTGTTTGAACCTAAATTAAAATCAGTTATCATTGGTTTCATGTAATACGAATTCCCCTCAAACTCAAGACCTGCAAACAACAAATTGCGCGGATTAATTGTATAACGAAAATTAGCACGAGCAGGCAAAAGCATTTCTATACCACACTTTTTATTTTTAAAGGTATAGTTGTAAAGCACTACAGGCAAGTAGTTAAGTGAACCTCCTCTGTAGGTTTGCGAAACACCAAAACCATATTGTAAACGCTCGTGAGGTTTCCAACCTATAATAATAGCACCACTATATTTTAAGCCTAATTTTGCATTAAATTCGTTTAAGTAACTTGCGCTGTTATGGTCGGCAGCAAACTGTACTATACCAAACATTTTGGCGTTAAATGGTTTAAACAACGTACCATTTACACCATACGAACGCAAACCTGTTTTGCTAAGCGCATGAGGTAATGGGTTAGTAATGGCTGAGGTGTTGGCAATGCCATATTTAAAATCGAGGTAATTTACACCTAAACTCAAAATCATTTTATTGTTAGATATAACTGGAAAATTTGCAGCAAAACGTACCCCAGTATTATTTAAAAGATTGGTAGTATTATTTGCATAATTGTTAATAGTATCTACACCAAGTGTGTGTGCCGCAACAAAATCTCCCCCAAACGAAATTAATTTGGAAGGACTTAATCCTACTATTTTTTGAGAGCAATATACTTTTGTTTTGCTATTGCTAGGCGCTTCCACCACTTCTGCGTACATCGAAAAATCTTCCTCTTCTGTTTTTGTACTATCGGGCTTTGTTTGTGCTAAAGCAATGGTTGAAAATAATGTGGGTACGAGTAAAAGTTTAAAATTCATAGGAGTATGTTTTAGTTAATTTAAAAAAACAATTAGGGTTAGAAACTAATATTAATTTCTAACCCTAATGGAGTGTGTTGTTGTTACTTAGTTTTTACAGTTACTCGTTTCCAAGTATCTGTACGTCCAAAAATTTGAACCCCAACATAACCTCTTACTTTTATGGTATTATCGTCTTCTAACGAAATAACACAATTGTATGTATTACCATTTTCGGGGTCGTAAATAGTTCCGCCTTCATACTCCGATTTTCCTTTGTAGCTAAAACCCAACAAGTTGGTATAACCCAACAGAGGTACTGTTCTTTTGGCTTCGTCAGGATTGTTTTTATCTACTTTTTTAGTTCCGTCGGCGTAGTTAGGTTCTTTTAACCATACTAATTTACCGCCAAATTTTTCGCCATACTTTGATATTTTCACACGGGCTTTTCCGCTACCTACTTCCCACACACCAATAATTTTATCGGCCTCTGTTGTTTCTTTTGTTTGTGCTTGAGCCACGTTTAGCATTAGCACACTCATTGCGAAATAAATTAATTTTTTCATTGTCTTGTTTTGGTTTAGTTGTTTTTTTGAAAGAGTATTTACTATTAGTCTGCACAGTTACTCTTACTACCTTACAGGTATAAAGCAAACATACTAAAATAATGCCAATTACAATTCCTAAATTTATTACTGAAGGCTACACAAAAACACAATTACAGATAAACTATTTAAAATAACTTTGCGCATAACGAAAACAATAATCTACGAGTGAATTTTTTTAAAACCACCTACACTAACTTGCGCAATTGGGTGCAACACACTTACGCATTTACACGTGCCGAACAGCGTGCTGTTGTTGGTTTGTGTGCGATTGCTATTGTAGGTTTATTGCTTAATGTGTGGTTGCATACACGTACCATACAAAGTACTATGCCTAATCTTAACATTAGTTACGAAGCGGTAGATACTTCCTATTATAAAAATCATAAAAACAACTACACACCTAACTACACCAACAACTACGAGCAAGACCAAGATGGCACTCCCACAACGGTTTTAGCACCTATGGATACCTTTAACCCTAACACCGCTAATGATAATTTTTGGTTGAAACAAGCGGGTATATCGTCACGGCAATTGGGTACGTTACGTAAATTTCAGTTGCGAGGAGCGGTATTTTATGCCGAAAAAGATGTGCAAAAATGTTATGCCATAAACGAAAAAATATTTGCCCGCATACAACCATTTATACGCTTACCTAAAAAAGAATATAAGGCATTTGCAGCAAACTATACACCTACTGCGCACGAAACTAAAACGTATCGTAAAACAGAAATAAACCAAGCCGACACCACCGAACTAATAGCATTACCAGGCATTGGGCGCACATTGGCTGGGCGTATTGTAAAATATAGAGATAGGCTGGGTGGCTTTGTAAACACACAACAATTATTAGAAGTATATGGCTTAGACAGTAGCAAATACAACTTAATGATAAACCGTATAACGCTAGATACTTACTTTGTATCGGGGTTGTTAATTAATGATATATCAGCCGCGGAACTAAAGCAACACCCTTACTTTGATTATAATACCGCACGTATAATTATAATGTACCGCAATGCTCACGGCAGGTTTAAAAATAGTGCAGACCTAAAAAACACCGATGTAATAAGTGACGAACTTTTTAGTAAAATTGCACCTTATATTAGGATATAAATTATAGCAGATTCATATGGTAGTGTTATTTACACATGATACAATAGAAATTAAAAAATATCCTTTTAGAGGTTTTTGCAAAACAATATTAATTAACTATGCGCAAATTACGTTTGTAAAAATTGACATTGATATTTTGTCAGTTTGTATAAATGCGAATGAAATAATATTTATTCCAGTAAATTACAAAATACAATTAGACCAATTTGTATCAAGGTATAGTATTGAAATGATTGAAAGGGCAGATGTTTGGGAATTAATTTGTTATCCTTTTGTAGATGAGCATAGAACAGAAGAGGATTTATTAGCGAATCAAAAAATGTTAAACGAATTGTTTTTTGATGAGAATGAGGTTAGAGAAATCAGACGGAAAATAAAAATGCTTATGATAATTTGGGTTATATTTACAATGGAATATACTTCAATTATACATTTAGATGTTTTATGTGCAAGGCGGAATATTTATTTTTTCAAACCATTTTTTAAGCGTTTTTATTGGTTTACAATGAAAATTGCGCTAAAAGGTTTTGGTGTACAATAATTAGAGGGAATTAAATTATAGATAGTTTATGCCACAATAAAACAACGCTAAGTCATATAAAATACCCTAGCCCCAACGCTTTTAAACAATTGTTAAAAAATAATAAATAGATAGTTATTGCTAAGTGCATAATACCTAAGTAAAAACGTTATTTTTGAAAATACAATGATAGTACAAGACAAACGCCTCAACAAAATATTATGCGACCAATATCACTCCATTATTCCTACACAGGAAGACGGACTTATTGTGTTTAATATTTTTAACAAAATACAAAAGGGAATACTCGAAGCCGCTTTTTCGGAGCGTGCTATTATCAACGCTATACAAACGGTTCAGCTGGAACTGGGTACCGCAAGTAATAGAGAACTTACGCAAAAAAACGACGAAACCATACATCGCTTGCTAAAGCATTTTATGGAGCGAAGCAACGAGGGCAGAGGATACCAGCTTACTACCTACGGCGAAGTGTTTTGCCGTATGCTACAAGACGAAGCCATTGCACATATAAATCCAACCGACTTAGAGCGTATTTTTAACGACTTGGTATTGTTGTTAAAATCTAAGTTAGATAATCTTTCGGATTTTAATCATTGGTACGAATTTCAGTTTACTAAAAACAAAGGCGAGATAAGTGGGCAGGTGCGTGCGCTAAAGTTTCAGATAGATGAAACCATTGAAACCCTTAACGATATTGTAAAAAGCGACCCCGACAATTTTAAAATGATGTTGCAGGAATGCGACAATTTACTGTCGTACATACGTGAGCAAGCCGTGCGTTTGGGTACTGCATTTGCCAGCAAAGACGACATAAAACAAATGTTGGACGAGTGTAACCTAAGCGACGAACCCGAGTTTAGAAACCGCAAAAAATTAGTGCGTGATTTTTTTAAAGATATTGAGGTAAAATTAATAGGAATATCGCACGCTATAGATAGAATACGCCCTCGTATTAACAAGCTATACAGCGATTTTGATAAGCGAGAATTTGACCGTAAACTGGAAACGTTTTTAATGTTCTTGTTTAAAAACTCTACCTCAAAGTTTATAAAAACCAAACGCCTTACCAACCGTACCGTAAACGAAATAAAAGTTACCTTTCCTAAACCCTTGCCAAGTATGAAAAAAGCAAAGGTGAAGTTTGATAAATCAGTCTATTATAATTACACCAAATTTACGCAAGTAGATTACCTTAATTTGCTAGACCCGCCACCAATGGAAATATATGACATGACCTTTGATGCTGCCGATTTGGAACGACAAAAAAACAATAAGCTATTGCAAATATCGCGCGAACGCCGCATAGAACATTGGTTTGGCGAAATTAACACCAAGCTAAAAGAAGGAAAAGAAGTAGAATTTGGCGATTATTTTTACAAAATATTAGACCAAGAAAAAGATTTGGAAATAGCCATAAAAGAAGCCACGCTTATGTTGCGTGAATATGCGTTTAATCCAAAATACACATTAAACATTGACGAGAAATTTATAGTACATAAAAAACACCCGCACACAGCAATATGGAAAATGCAAATACAACAAAATACAGTTTCTTAGAAAGCCCCGACTCCGTAGATACCTTCTCGGATATGGACAATGCACTAAAAAACGGACAACATATACAAAACTATCCGCACGAGGCCGATTTGTTTCATTTTTTGGAAAAGTTTGAAGAGGAAATTCGTTACTACTACAAAAATTTATTTAAGGTAAATTTGATGTGTAAAGGTACCGATTACGACCGCTACTACTACCTTGATATGGACGAAGAAAGTAGAGGCATACTAAAATCAAAATCAAAGAAACTTACGCCCGAATATACACTTATGGGTATATTGTTGTTAAAGATACATCGCATAGATAAATACTTTGGCAGTAGCGAAATACCTGTGGTAGAGTTTATAAAAGCCATAAAACAAAACGACGAATTTAAGGACGATGTATATCGCTTATTTGCACGCCGTAAAGAAAAAGAAAGTACCGAAATAGATGAAAACACCATTGACGAATGGATAAAAAATTCGTTACGAGAGTTTGAACGCCTAGGCTGGATACATTTTGACCGTACCGTGGGTAACAAAGAAACGTTTGAAATACTACCAAGTATAGACCGCTTATTTACTATGTATAGCTACGAAATACATAACATAGACCGTCTAGTGGAGGAAGCCAACAACGATTTTGCCGACGAAGATTTTGAAGAAAACGAAGAGGAAAATTAAGTGCAAAATAAAAACAGATGCTTTTAATTTTTTATGTTAATTTTGTTATGAAATAATAAACATTTTGTTATGAACGAAATTAAAAAAAGAACAGATTTTTTATTCCCGAAAAGAAATTTTTGGTCTGGGTTTTCTAGTGTGCTTAACATTTATGGCAACCCCAACAAATTCAACTCATCAAAAACAGGTGAAGAGGCTGATTGTAAAGCGATAAAATCTGACTGGGAAATGATAGGTGAAGACTTTAAATATGCTATTCATATAAAATAAGCAATGAGTAGTAAAAATATTAATAAGGGTAGTAAAAATAATGAACTGGAAAATTCGCAAGAGTTGCCTCAGGAACTTATAACCGTAATCAAAGATTTATCGCCTGAAAAAAGAAAAGTTATTGCTCAAGTTTTTGCAATTAAACAACATCATTCAGGTCCTTTACCAGACAGCGATACGATAAAAATTTATAGTGAAGTAATTCCAAATGGTGGAGATAGGTTAATGACAACTGTTGAAAAACAACTTGAACATAGAATATTCATTGAAAATAAAGGTGTTCAAAGAACGTTCAATCAAAGTTCTACTGGTCAATGGATGGCTTTTATAATAGCGTTAGTTTTTGGACTAATTGCTTGGGATTTGGCAAAAAATGGGCATGACAGAAGTGCTCAAATTTTAGGCGGAGCAGATTTAGTGGCATTAGTAGTTGTATTTATAACAGGGCATTATTCAAAAAAATAACAAATCAAATAACCAATTAAAAACAACTAAAAAATGACAAAAACAATTACTCAAAAATTAGTAAGCTTAGTTATAGCATTAGTATGTATGTTAAACATTAGCTTGCACGCATCAAACGGCGACAAAGTATATGTAACCGAAAGTGGTAAGAAATTTCATAAGCGCAATTGTAGTGCAGCTACTGGAAAAACAGGTATAGACAAAGCACAAGCCATAAAAGATGGTTATACCGCTTGCAGTAAATGTTTTGACACAAAAGACGAAGCTAAAGATGCAAAAAAAGAAACTAAGAAAGACGAGAAGAAAGACAAAAAAGACGCTCCTAAAAAAGAAGTGAAAAAAGACGATAAAAAGAAAACTGAAAAAAAAGAAGCAACTAAAAAAGCTGCTTAATTAACAGTAACTAATTTCAATTATATAAAACACAAAGGGTTGCGATATTAAATTATCGCAGCCCTTTTTTATTAGTAAATAGTTAATACATTTAGTACTAAAATAGATACACAACCCTATGCAAAAACTAAACTTTAACAACATACTTTTTATTGATGTAGAAACCATTGCTCAGCAAGCTAGTTACGAACAGTTAGACGAGCGAGGGCAAGAACTTTGGAACAAAAAAGCAGCGTTACTAAAAAAAACAAACGACTGGGACACGCCATCAATGCTGTATGAGCGAGCAGGCATATATGCCGAATTTGGACAAATAATATGTATTTCGGTGGGACATTTGTCTAACAAAGATGGGGAACGTGCGTTCCGTTTAAAATCGTTTTATGGTAAAGACGAAAAACAAGTACTCGTCGATTTTTTCGATTTGTTAAATCAAAAAAACACACCTTATTTATTGTGTGCACACAACGGCAAAGAGTTTGATTTTGCGTACATAGGCAGACGTGCCGTGGTACACAGTTTAGCCTTGCCTACCGAGCTACAATTACAAAATAAAAAACCTTGGGACATACACCACCTAGATACCATGGAACTGTGGCGCATGGGCGATTACAAAGCCTACACCTCGTTGGATTTGTTAGCCTACACCTTGGGCATAGCCACACCCAAAACCGATATGGACGGAAGCCAAGTAAACGCTACCTTTTGGCAAGATAATAACTTAAACAAAATAATGAACTACTGCCAGCGCGATGTACTTACTGTAGCGCAAGTATTGTTACGTATGCAATGCTTACCACTACTCACGCCTAATGAGGTAGTGATGGTGGAGGAGTAGTGATGTAAAACATTCGTGGCATAACTAAAATGTAAAAACAAATGAAGAATAATTTAATACTAGATTCAATAATTAAAAAACTCCTACCTAATTGTAAAATATATTTTTAAAACCATACCACTGTTTCATAAAAAACCAACTATTCGATTTCATTACAAACAACGAGTGCTATTAATGAAAGTACATTAAGCAAA
The DNA here is from genome assembly GCA_040080595.1 of Bacteroidia bacterium. Lineage (GTDB taxonomy): Bacteria > Bacteroidota > Bacteroidia > UBA4408 > UBA4408 > JACMRI01. The sequence goes on from JBEBIC010000065.1 coordinate 11,499, forward strand.
CTTAGGCTATTAAGCGATTGATTTTCAACTTAAAAAAAAGTAAATGAAATATAATTAATAAGCGTAACGAATAATAATTACATTTGCACTCACATTGCGGGATAGAGCAGTTGGTAGCTCGTCGGGCTCATAACCCGAAGGTCATTGGTTCGAGTCCAATTCCCGCTACTCTAAAGGGAAGAAACTGATAATTCAGTTTTCTTCCCTTTTTTACTTTTGCTCACAATCTGCATCAATAGGGCAAAACAATTATACGATATAGTTAGTTTTGGTGGTTCAATACTCATTGTTTTGGTGTAATAAACATTTGCTAAACTTGATTTTAAATCTCATAAATGGAAACTCGTTTTTAGTAAGTATACACCTCAATATTATAAAAGTGTAATGTAAAAAGATTGGATTTTTTATCTCCTAACTAAAACTTAAAAATGTAGCGCTACATTTATGAATTGAATTCACCTCCTTCTATAGCAAATCCAATTGAAACACCAAGCGAAACTAACGATACTATTGTAACCAATTGGAATGGTATAAACACAGGCAATGTATATGTAATGGAGTTGAACGCTGCGTGTATGTCGGACACGGCAAGTAGTGTGCTTACTAGCTATGCAGCGCCCACAGCCATTATAGATACTGTAAATATAGGTACTACAAGCCAAATCTAAAACTAAAGAGTACAACAATAAAGGGATAATTATGGTGATGAAGTAGGCGGTTAAAACACTACAAAGCCATTAGCAACTAAATGTGTGGAGTGTAATAGTGGGGTGTAATACTTATTATTAAACCACACCGTTGTAATAGTATTGGGTGTGTTAGCATACTTTGTATTACATAATTTAAACTTATTTTCAACTACAATATTTTTTATTTTATAGTTAGGTAAAGCTACTATTTGCAAGGCGTTGAAGTATTGTATGCCTTGTTGTTGGTTATAGTTAAGTAACTGATTCTTTGTTTTTTCATCAAGTACATTAGTGTAATACAAGCAAGCTGAGTTTTTATTTTGCGCATAAATGCCTATTGAATTTTTATATACATACACCGTAGTTTTAGTGGCATTTATTTTATCATAATAAATAAATGCAGAGTAAAACAATAGTACGCAAAAGGTAAATTGCGCATATATAAAGTAGTGTTTTTTGCGAGTAATAATTAATGCTATTACGAATATTATTATTGCATAACATAGTGCCACACTATACTTATCAATAGTGTATATGTAGCTTACAGCATTAGGTAATTGGGCTATCCAGTTGGTGAGAGTATTCATTAATTGTATGGCTAATGATAAAATGTATGCACTGGCAAATCCTAAATAAGGTACAGGACTTAAAAACATAACCACAATAGCACAGTACATAATAATCTCCGATAATCCTATACACAACACATTACTCATTAAAAAATAATTGCTAAATGTGTGGCTATAATACAGTAACAAAGGCGTGGTAAACAACTGTGCAGCTATACTTACTGTGGTTAATTCCCACAGGTAATACATTAATTTATTTTGAGGTGCATATAATTTTTTGAGTAATGGATTTAAAATAACAATGCCAAGTATTGCCATATACGATAGCTGAAACCCAATATCCATAAGGCTTAACGGATTGTATAACAACTGTCTC
>JBEBIC010000305.1:0-3038 GCA_040080595.1 Bacteroidia bacterium
AAGCACCGTAATTTTTAATTCGTAATTATTTATTACTCCGTACTTAAAATAATAAATTCCATACCATTACACATTACTTTGCTATTAGTGCTATGTCCTTTGAGGGCTATGCCAATAGGCGATTGTGGCGATACTGCCATTACAGGCGCATCATCAATTGTAATTTTTCCTAATGCTAAGCTTATGTACAAATACCCTTTATTGGTAAGTACCAAACTCCCCACAGCTACTGTATTGGCAATGGTTTCGGGATTTATTTTTTGTAATGCTTGCAACTGTATGTGCGCATCGTTGAGCTGAAAACTTATTTTTTCTTGTTGTAATTGTAGCAATGATATTGCAGTTTCGTGCTTATCGCCTGCGGAGCTTTTAGTTTCGTTTTCGGCATCGCTTAGCAGGGCGGCTAACTCGTTATTAAGCACTTTTATTTTGTTGTGTAATAATGTAATGTATGCGCTGTGTACGGCTATTTTGTTCATTTTTAATTCGTAATTCGTAATTGTTCCTCCCCTCGTACTACCAACAATTTACTGGCTTGCTTGGCAAGTTGTTTTGCTACTGCTATATCTTCATCTATTACGGTTATATGTCCCATTTTGCGCATTGGGCTACATGTTTTTTTACCATACAAATGTAAATACACGCCTTTTAGTTTTAAAAGTTCATCAATACCTTCTACTACTGTATTTCCTTTGTAATTGGGCGCTCCAAGCACATTTACCATTACGGCAGGTTGTATTAAATTAGTGTTGCCAAGTGGCAAGTTAAGTATAGCACGCAAGTGTTGTTCGTACTGCGATGTGTAGCAGGCCTCTATGGTGTGATGCCCGCTATTGTGCGGACGAGGTGCTATTTCGTTTATCATCAAATCGCCTGTTTTGGTTACAAAATATTCTACGGCAAGTATGCCTACCATTTTTAAATCGGTAATTATTTGTACAGCCAAGGCTTTTGCTTTTTCTTCCAAACTACTGTAATTACTAGGTGAGTACAGGAACTCCACCAAGTTAGCATCAGGGTTAAAATCCATATCTACCATAGGAAATGTACTTACTTCGCCATTGGCATTGCGGGCTACTATTACTGCGGTTTCGGTTTCAAAATCAATGAGTTTTTCCAGCACGCATTGTCCGTCAAAGGCATTGGCAATATCCGCCACAGTGCGCAGTAGCATTACTCCTTTGCCATCATAGCCACCTTTGCGCAATTTCAACATCATAGGAAACAAATGCTGATAGTTATACAAATCTTCTTTTTTATCTATCAAATAAAAATCGGCTGTAGGCAGTTTGTTGGTCTTATAAAATAGTTTTTGTTTGCCTTTGTCTTGTATGGTTTTAAGCGCCGCAGGTTGCGGATATACGGTTACACCTTCTTTTTCCAACGCTTCTAATGCTTGCACATTTACGTGTTCTATTTCAATGGTAAGTACATCAACTGTTTTGCCAAAGTTATATACAGTGGTATAATCGTTAAGGTTGCCCAATGTGTGCGAGCTAGCAAGTACGCTGGCTGGAGCGCTAGCATCGGCATCTAATATGTGGGTATTTATGTTGTAATTTAAGGCCTCTTGTATAAACATACGCCCAAGCTGACCGCCGCCTAAAATCCCTAATTGGAGTTGTGATAAATTGTGTAACATTTTGTATGGTGCGAATTAAATAATAATGTATTTTTAGTGCTTAATCTTAATACAAAAGTAACAATGTCCAACGTAGTTTCGTTACACGATAAAACATTTGATTTATATATTCACCAAAAGGATATTGTACAAACCATAGCAGAGCTTGCAGAACGCATTGCTGCTGACTATATAGGCGAACGCCCATTGTTTTTGAGCGTACTCAATGGCTCATTTATGTTTACGGCCGATTTATTGCGCCACTACACAGGCGAATGCGAAGTGTCGTTTGTAAAACTAGCCTCGTACGAGGGCACAGCAACCACTGGCACTATAAAAGAATTAATAGGACTTAACGAAAACATAAAAGGACGCCACGTTATATTGTTGGAAGATATAGTAGATACTGGCAATACCATAGATGCACTTTTTGCAGCATTAGCACCCCACCAACCTGCATCAGTAAAAGTAGCCACGCTCTTGTATAAGCCCGAAGCCTACGAAAAAGAGCACCCAATAGATTATACCGCTATAACTATTCCTAACAAATTTGTAGTAGGTTTTGGTTTAGATTATGATGGACTTGGGCGTAACCTGCCTAATATTTATCAGTTAATACAGTAGAATTAATTACGAATTAAAAATTACGAATTACGTTTAAAACAAATTAAAATTACAACTTATTCACCCACTTATAATTTACTAAATCAAAATGTTAAACATCGTATTATTTGGCCCTCCAGGCGCAGGCAAAGGCACACAAAGCGAATTACTTATAGCTAAGTATAATTTTAAACATTTATCTACTGGCGATATTTTTAGAGCCAACATAAAAAACGAAACCGACTTAGGTAAGTTAGCCAAAAGCTACATGGACCATGGTAAGTTAGTACCCGACGAAGTAACTATACAAATGCTAGAAGCCGAAGTAAACAAAGCGAACAGTAGTGTAGGATATATATTTGACGGTTTTCCGCGTACACAAGCACAAGCGCAAGCCTTAGATGCTTTTTTGGCTACCAAAAACACAAGCATTACACTTATGTTAGCCCTTGAAGTACAAGAAGCCGAACTACGCACACGCCTTGCCGAACGTGCCAAAACAAGCGGCCGCCCCGACGATGCACAACCAGCAGTGATACAAAAACGCATAGATGTATATAACAACGAAACTATGCCCGTAAAAGCTTATTACCAAGCCCAAAACAAATACATAGGCGTAGATGGTATAGGCACTGTAGATGCTGTGTTTAATAGATTGATAGAACCGTTAAAGGAATTAGAAATTAATATAAAAATAGATGAATTAAAAAAAATATTAACGACATTTAATCCAACAATAAGTTCAACTTCAATTAATAGTTTTTCAACGGCGAAAAGTTTTAATTTTATCGTTATTGATATTAATAGTAATGAT
>JBEBIC010000306.1:0-3027 GCA_040080595.1 Bacteroidia bacterium
TTAAAAAATAAAAAGTGGAGCTATATATTATAGCTCCACTTTTTATTTTTTATTTACTTCCTTATTAATCGGTAAGTAATGTTAGTGCTCCTGTTTTTTCAACTAGCTCAGTACTACCTATTTTCTTTATTTTTACCATATAGTAATACGTACCTGCATTTACTGCTGCACCATTATACTTACCGTCCCAACCTTGTGTGCCTGTAAATAATACTTGCCCCCAGCGGTTAAATATGGTTAAATCTAATCCTTTCAAAAACAAATCGTTTTTACCATCACCGTTAGGGCTAAAGGCATTGCTCAATGGTAGTGTTTTTATACTCAGCGCATTATCTGCCCAGTTTATACAACCATTGCCTGTTACTTGTACCTTTATACTTTGAGTACCCGATGGATTTTGTGTTTGAAACAAATAACTACCCTGAAACACTTGTTTACTATCAATAAACCATGTATATACATCGTACGTATTTGGGTTACATTCAAACGTAATACTCTCGCCTTCGTACACCATATTGTTAGCCGAATTAGACGATATGCTTACATGTGGCAATGGCTTTACGGTTACAGGTATTTGTAAGAAATTACCAGTCTTACTTTGGCAACCCTCCACAGTATTAGTAGCTAAATAATAAGTAGTATTACTTGATAGTATTGGAGATGTAAAGGTTGTTCCAGTAGCAATAGTATCTTTCCAATCGGCATTACTCAGCCAATAAATAGTAGATGTAGCAGGTGCTACTGAAGCTCTTAGTACTATAGAATCGCCCTCGCATATTGGCTTTACATTGGCTAATAATTTTGGAGCGTTAGGCAAAGGGAGTACAGTTACTAATACCGAATCTCTAATTTCATCGGCCTTGCAACCTATTGTGTTTTTAACTTCGGCGTAGTAGTATTGCGTATTTTTAGGTGCTATTACAGCACTATCTGTACCCACGCTAGTGTTGCCGTTGCTAGTAGCATACCACTTCACAATATCGGCTGGGTTGGCTATACTTTTTAATACAATAGTATCGTTTTCGCACAGCGTGTCGTTGGGCGTAAGCGCTAATGTAGCCTTAGCAGGGCGAGGCAATACCACTATGGTTAAACTATCGCGTACTGTTTTAGATAAACAACTTGTACTTACTACTTTGGTCTCAAAATAATAAGTAACATTAGCCACTATTGGAGGTGTTTCAAAATTAAGCGTACCTAATAATGCGCCTCCTGTAAGTGTGCCATATACATTGGTTACCACTCCTGCAACAGGTGTAGTTTTTATAGAATCGCGCAGACCTATACAAATACTGTCATTATATAATGTACTAATGGTAGGTATTGCAGGTAACGGATTAACAACTACTATAATACTATCTCGTTTAGGATTAGCTATACAACCTAAGTTACTTACGGTTTCAAAATAATATATGGTTGTATTGTTTAATACAGGAGTAGTAAAACTTATTGTACCCACTGGTGTACCACCTGTGGGTACTGTATATACATTGGTAGTAACGTTAGGTATTGCTGTACCCATTATTATAGAATTACCTGCACATATTGTATCTACTAATCCAGCTGAACTAAATGCGGTAGGAGTAGGGTTAATAGTTACTAGCACCGAATCTTTGTTTTTACAACCCAAAGTACTCGTTTCTTCTACTATTACTAAGCCCGAAGTTACATTACCCCAAGTTACATTAGCAGCATTAGTACCTTGTCCGCTTGTAATAGCACCGCCCACGGCAGTCCATACTACAGTTCCGTTACCCGTATTTGATGTGTTATATACACCTGTTGCACCAGTACATGTAACTGCATTAGTAGTGGTTAATGAGGGTAAAAATGTGGTACTTATTAAATTAACTATTACCGAATCTTTATTTTTACAACCAAAACTATTGGTTTCTTCCAGCACCACTTTACTTGGCGATATATTGCCCCAAGTTACATTAATAGTGTTTGTGCCTTGTCCGCTTGTAATAGTACCACCTGTTACTGTCCAGTTAAGTGTGCCTGTACTTGTGGTGCTGTATGTACCCGATGCTCCATTACATATTGCTGAATTTGACGCCGTAACTACAGGTGTAGGTTTAGGATTTACAGTTATGGTTACAACATCTCTAGTACTACTAGGAGAACAACCTGCTGCGTTTTGAGTTTCTAAATAATAGGTAGTATTACTTGTTAATGGAGGCGATGTAAAATTTAATGTGCCCAGCGATGCCCCGCCTACAGGAGTAGCATATACATTGGTAGTAACACCTGCTGTTGGTGCAGTAGTTATAGTAACAACTTCGCCTGAGCATATAGTACTATTAGGTCCTACAGCAGGAACAATAGGTGCTGGTACTGGATTTACAGTAACTGTAGCACTTGCATTACCTGTAGTACAACCTGTAGTACTGGTAACAGTAGCGGTGTATGTACCACTAGTAGAAACATTTATGGTTTGTGATGTAGCACCATTAGACCACGAATACGCAGGATAACCCGCACCCGCATCAAGCGTTACTGTATTACCTTGGCAAAATGTAAGTGGCCCGCTTGGTGTAACTACAGGCGTTATTTGTGCTGGTAAAACGTAAGTAATTACTAGTTCTACTCTATTAACACAAACTGCTGCACCAGTACACAATTGTAATGAATTATTCGCGCCATAATTATAACTTGGAATACCACAAGGAAATGTATTTGTAGCAGAGGCTGATAGTCCACATGGATTGTTACTACACAAACATCCTGTGTTAGGTTCATTTACGGTGGGAAAAGCAGCCCCATTAATTGTTCCTGTAATAGCACCTCCTGCGCAACCTGCAGTAAAATATTTAATTTGAATATTAGTTATAACATTACCTGCTGGTACGGGATCAAAAAAGACTTTAGTACCACAAGGTGGTGTATTACCGCAATAACTACCTGCTGTATTAAAACAATAATAATCTGCTCCGCAAACCGCACAACCTCCACATCCAAGAAATCCAGGAAAGTTTATTACTTGAGTTACTGTTTGCGCTTTTGTACTAATGGATAATGTAGCAC
>JBEBIC010000307.1:0-3021 GCA_040080595.1 Bacteroidia bacterium
ATTATTGCATATATTTAAATTCTAATTAATATTTTTCTAAATTTTCAACTACAACTAATTTTAATAAATTCTATTTATGAAAAAAATAATACTGGTTTTATGCACTTTTATAGCAATAAAAACTCAAGCCCAAAACAATGTGGGTATAGGAACCACCACGCCCAACCCTAAAGCTATATTGGAGTTACAAGCTACTGATAAAGGTTTACTAACACCACGTTTAACCACAGCGCAAATGAACGCAATAGTAGCCCCTCCAAATGGTTTGCTTGTTTATAACACTGATGATAATTGTTTTAGTTATTTTAACACTACCACCACTACTTGGAAAAGTATGTGCACTGCCACAGGTATTGTAAATAGTGGCGACACTGTAATAATAAATTTACTAAAAGCCGATAGCATATTTGCCAATTATTTAAAAGTAGATAGTGCATTTATTACCAACTTATTTGCAAGTTACATAACAGCTGGCTACATAACAGCTGATAGCGCTTACATAAAAAGCCTAATAAGCAACTACATACGTAGCGATAGTGGATACATAAAACTACTGCGTACGGATAGTATTTTTACCAATTACTTACAAGCCCACTACATACGTACAGATAGCATATATGCAAGCTTGGGACGTTTTGATAGCCTTGTAATAAAAGGACTCTCTATTGATTCTCTAATAAAACAAATAACCACAAACTACCTCAACACTAAAGATACCCTAGTACTGCAATACCTACGTACCGATAGCTTGTACAGCATGCTAATAAAAGCCGATAGCGCATTCATCAACCACATAGCTACCAACTTTATAAAAGCTGATACCCTAATAGCCACTTGGGGGCAAATGGATAGCCTATACATAGGTGGACAAAACATACTACAAACCATAAGCGATAGTATAACCGCACAAGCATGGCTAACAAAGGGAAATATAGCTACCAATAGTTATAAATTAGGAACGTTAAACGCCCGAGATTTACACATAATAGCCAACAGCTTAGAGGCCATAACCATAGCCAATGGCACTGGTAATGTAGGTATAGGGCAAACTTTACCAAGTGCAAAATTAGACGTATTGGGTAACATACAATTTTTTGGCGACCTTAAACCAGGCGGATTACCAGGCGTTGCCGGGCAATACCTTACTAGTGCCGGCTTAGGCGTAGCACCCACTTGGACAAGCATAAGCATACCTGCTACTACAGTAAGCAATACGCTTACAGGTACTAATCTTACCACTACCGTAAATGGTGTAACAGGTGCACCAATAGACCTAAGTACTGTTGTATCTGCAACCACAGTAAGTAACACCCTTACAGGCACTAACCTTACCACTACCGTAAATGGTGTAACAGGTGCACCAATAGACCTAAGTACTGTTGTATCTGCAACCACAGTAAGTAACACCCTTACAGGCACTAACCTTACCACTACCGTAAATGGCGTAACAGGTGCACCAATAGACCTAAGTACTGTTGTACCTGCTACTACAGTAAGTAATACAAGTACGGCTAATAATATTACAACTACTGTTAATGGCGTAATAGGAACAGCAGTACCTATGGTTAATAGTATAAGCAATACGCTTACGGGTACTAACCTTACCACTACCGTAAATGGTGTAACAGGTGCACCAATAGACCTAAGTACTGTTGTACCTGCTACTACAGTAAGTAATACGTACAACACTACCACAGGAGCATTAAACACTACAGTAAATGGAATTACGGGTACAAACGTAACATTACCTACAGCACAAAACATAAGCGATAGTATAATTAATCAAGCATGGTTACTAAAGGGGAATAGTGGCACAACCGCAGGAACTAACTTTATAGGAACTACTGATGATGAAAATCTTATATTTAAACGCAACAACGTACAAAGTGGATTAATAGACAGTACATTAAAAAACACTTCTTTTGGTTATGCTGCTTTAAAACCAACTACTACAGGTGTTAGTAACACTGCCATAGGCTATAATGCGCTACGTGCTACTACTACAGGTAATTTAAATACTGCTGTTGGTCACATAAGTTTATTAAACAATACCACTGGGTATAATAACGTAGGTGTGGGTGCATACACATTATTTAACAACACTATAGGAGGAGGCAATACCGCTATAGGTATGGAAGCGTTAAACAGTAATATAATTGGTAATAACAATACCGCAACAGGTACTGCAGCCAACAAAAGCAATACAGGAAGCAACAATACGGCTAATGGTTCAAACGCAATGCAATTTAACACCACAGGTGGAAGTAACGTAGCAGTAGGATCTAGTGCATTACTTAACAACACTACTGGTAGTAGTAATGTAGCTATAGGTAACATAGCCGCTACATTTATTACTAATATTACCACTAACCCTAACACTGCTATAGGCTCAGGCGCATTAGCAGGTGGCGATTTTACAACTCCCGCCACCAACACCGCTAATGATAATGTGGCTATAGGATATAATGCACTGCGAGGTACAGGTGGTACATCTAGTACAGGTGTACAAAACGTAGCCGTGGGTAATGGTGCACTAGCACTTAATACAACAGGAAATGCCAATATTGCTATAGGTAAAAATGCCCTATCTACAAACTCTGTAGGACTTGATAATGTGGCTGTAGGTACAGGAGCTTTAGCTAACAGTACAGGTAATTTTAATACTGCTTTGGGGCATGCTACTTTAGCTAAAACCACTACTGGTATTAGAAATTCAGCTGTAGGTAATTTGGTATTATACGAAAACACAACAGGAGCAAATAACTCAGGCTTGGGCCAAGGGGCATTATTTAATAATACTACAGGAAGTAACAACACTGCTATAGGACACAAAGTATTACGAAATAATATTAACGGAGGTGGAAATACAAGTGTAGGTGTAAATAGTTTAGATGCACATGTTTCGGGTAACAATAACTCTGCTTTTGGTGTAGCTGCATTATTAGCCAATGTGAGTGGAAGTGGTAATACAGCTATTGGTGAATACGCTTTAAGTGGTAACACTACAGGTAATGCTAACTC
>JBEBIC010000308.1:0-3019 GCA_040080595.1 Bacteroidia bacterium
TACAATAACCCACAAATGGAATTAATACCTTATTTAAAACAACTTACCTTTGCTAATCCACAGTACTTGTGGTGTGCGGTGCTATTGCCTGCATTAATAGTATGGTACATTATGCGCAACCTAAAGCTATATCCTGTAATAAATATGGGCAGTACGCAAGCATTGCAAGGCATTACAAAATCGTGGCGAGAATATTTTATACACTTGCCATTTATACTACGCATACTCGCTTTAGCATTAATGATTGTAGCCATGGCTCGCCCACAAAGTACAAGCCGCTGGAGCGATACCAACACTGAGGGTATAGATATGGTAGTGTCGTTGGATGTATCTACCTCAATGCTTGCGCAAGATTTTAAACCCAACCGCTTGGAAGCCAGCAAAACCGTAGCTATTGATTTTGTAAACGATCGCCCCGACGATAGGCTAGGACTCGTAATATTTAGTGGCGAAGCATTTACACAATGTCCCCTAACTACCGACCATGCCATACTCAAAAACATGTTTAGCAATGTAAAAACAGGGCTATTGGCCGATGGTACAGCCATAGGCATGGGCTTGGCTACAGCCGTTAATAGGTTAAAAGATAGTAAATCAAAAAGTAGAGTTATAATATTAATGACCGATGGCGTAAATAACCAAGGTGCTATAAGCCCCGAAACTGCTGCCGAAATAGCCAAACAATACAACATACGTGTATATACTATTGGGGTGGGTACTAAGGGCAAGGCTTACTCTCCTGTGGCAATGGACGCAACGGGTAAACTTATATACGATTATGCCGATGTACAAATAGATGAACCGCTACTAAAAAACATTGCTGCTATTACAGGCGGAAAATACTTTAGAGCCACAGGCAATAAAAAACTAAAAGAGGTATATACCGAAATTGATAAGCTAGAAAAAACACGCTTTGAAACCAGTGAGTACCGCAAGCGTAGAGAAGAATTTTGGGTATTTGCAATGCTTGCCTTATTGCTTGTAATGAGCGAATTTATCATAAAACGATTTGTAATAAAAACCTTAGTTTAAAAAAGAGAGAGAACACCATGTTTCAATTTGCACACATTAATTGGTTATATGCACTGGCAGTAGTGGCGGTGTATATAGTTGTATTTATTTATTTTTTGGTAAGGCAACAACGCAATTTAAAATTGTTTGCTAATCCCACATTGCACCAATACCTAATGCCCAACGTTAATGCGTGGCGCAGTGGTTTTAAGTTTACGTTATATGCCGTAGCATTGTTGTTTTTGATACTAACCGTTGCAGATCCGCTTTGGGGCAGTAAGCAACAAGAGGTAAAACGTAGCGGTATAGACTTAGTAATAGCCGTGGACGTAAGTAACTCTATGCTTGCGCAAGACATTAAACCCAACAGATTAATGGCTGCGCAACGTGCTTTGTTTCAGCTTATTGAAAAACTAAACGGCGATAGGCTAGGGCTTGTAGTGTTTGGCGGACAAGCCTATACGCAATTACCCATAACTACCGATTATGCTGCCGCAAAACTAGCCATAGACAATATGAGTACAGGTATGGTACCCACGCAAGGTACAGCAATAGGTGCCGCTATTGAGCGTAGTATGGAAGCGTTTGACGAAAAATCGAAAAACAAAAAAGCAATAATAGTAATTACCGATGGCGAAAACCATGAGGACGATGCCCTACAAGCCGCAGCCGCAGCGCACGACAAAGGCATAATAGTACATACTATAGGTATGGGTAGCACAGAGGGCGCACCAATACCAATAAGTGCCAACGATTTTAAAAAAGATAAAGAGGGCAAAACCGTTATTACCAAGCTAAATGCCGAAGCGCTTACACAAATAGCTGCCGAGGGCAAAGGCTTGTTTGTACGTGCAAGTAATAGCCAAGTAGGTTTAAACCAATTGTACGATGAAATAAATAAACTTCAAAAAACGGATTACGACAGTAAGGAGTTTAGCGACTACGAACATCAGTACATGTATGCCCTAATTCCTGCATTTTTACTACTTATTGTAGAATTATTATTAAGCAATAAACGCAGTAGTTTTTGGCGAAATTTATTAAAATATTAAGTATTATTTTTAGCACTTTACACACCATGAAAAACAAAATTATTTTAACGCTATGTACTTGTATATGCTTGTGCGTGCAATACGCCACAGCGCAAGATAATGCTAGCATTAGAGAGGGGAACAAACTATACCGACAAAAAAAATATGCTGAAGCACAAAAAAAATACACACAAGCCAACGCCAAACAAAAAGATGCACGTGCCGAGTTTAATATAAACGATGCGGTGTACGAGCAAGGCAAATACGCTGATGCACAAGCGGGCTTTAAAAAATTAATAGATGCCGAAAAAGACCCTGCTAAAAAAGCAATAATGCAACATAACTTGGGTAATGCGTTTTTGAAAGAAAAAAAATACGAAGAGGCTATACAAGCTTACAAACAAGGCTTAATGAACAACCCTGCCGATGATGATACGCGCTACAACTTAGCGTATGCACAAAAACAATTAGCCCAAAAACAACAGCAAGACAAAAAAGATAAGAAGGATAAAAAGGACAAGAAAGACGACAAAAAAGACAAAGATAAAAAAGACGATAAGAAAGATGGGGATAAGGATAAAGACAAAAAAGACGATAAAAAGGACGGCGACAAAGGCGATAAGAAAGATGACGAACAAGCTGGCAAGCCAAACCCTAACGAAATAAGTAAACAAGATGCCGAACGTATGTTGCAAGCCTTAAACAAAAACGAAAAAAATATTAACGATAAACTCAAAAAACAACAAGTAAAATCATCAAATACAAGCATAGAAAAAGATTGGTAGCATATACAATTACGAATTAAAAATTACGAATTACGTTTGAAACTCATTAATAATAATTTAGTTCAAATTTATTTCCGTAAATATATTCACACCTCGGTGGCTGAGCGAAGTCGAAGCCCATATACGACTAGAGTTTTGGCTTGTTTAGTAAAGCTATCAGAGTGCAAATAAAAATTGGTAAAATTAAATCAT
>JBEBIC010000309.1:0-3012 GCA_040080595.1 Bacteroidia bacterium
TGCTCGGTAAGTACATATTTTTTATTGCAGACGTATTTAAGTGCCAATGCTATTATTCCCATAGGATACGCCACGTTAAGATGCACTACATCTACATTATTTTTACGGCAATATTTTATTAAGAATATAATTAATTTTAATTTGTTATAATAGCCCAAAGCACCGCCAACACTACTGTTGGTAATGGTAGTAATAGTAGCATCGTTACTAATTTCTATTTCGTTTTTAGTGCTACTAACGCTGTGTACTACCGTAACTTTGTTAAGCGTAGCAATGGCTTGTGCGTGGCGTTGCACAAAATTTCCCAATAATGGATTATTAGCGTTAGGATACCAACTTGCCAAAAATAATATATGTAATTGCTTAGGCATGCTTATGGTTTTAGGGAAATATTTTCGTCGCCTTGTTGGTAAGGCAAGTACATAATTATAAGCTGAAACATCTCATCGGTAGTACGCATACTGCCATTGCGCTCGCCTACAACACGTGGCGGATAAAAAGGATTAAGCGCATTATACACCGTATTATCAAATGTGCCGTGGGCATATATAGTACTTCCTTTGGGTATTTTTAGCATGTGGTTAAATGTATATACATATTGCCAACGGAAATCCCACTTATTTATTTTAATAAGCGGAATAGTATCGCCTGCGGGAGTTATGGCATACGCCATAAAACGCTTGCCCAACAAATGCATGTGTGGGTTTAGGTTAAGTAATGATACGTCTTCATTTACTTTTATTTGAGTAGTGTGCGTACTAACGGTATTGGGCAATATAACCAAGGGTGGTACTACAGGACTTTTGCCATTAGTACCCAATGTTATTTCTTGCGTAGGGCGCACAGGGGCATTAGGCATAAAATACACATTAAAATAAGAGTTATCGGTAGTGTCTTTTAACGATGGACCATAGTGCAATTCATCTATCAACAACATACCTTGTTTTTGAAACACATACCCACCTATTCCATCAGGAAATTTGTAGGCTTCCATACCTGGTAAATAGTTGCATACACTTATTTGCAATTGCGGATAAGTACCGTCGTCATTAGGAATATTAAGGCGTTCATATACCTGTTGCTTACTGCCTGATAGTATATTGCCATAGTAATGACCTTGCATTAATTTACTATTGTGCATAGGTGGGAAATACGATACCAAATTAGTATTTACATGGTGTACTATTCGCTTATTATCGGGTACAAACTCTATATAACGTACGTATTTTTTTTGAGGTATTTCAAACGGAAATTTCATTATTAAAAAACTATCCATATTAGTACCCATAATTTTGTAAGGTGCTTTCATACGCAATACCATATCGGGCTGTGGCGCTTTGGTAGCAGTGTTTTTTGCAGTGGCTATTAACTGTGTATCGCCCATTAGTTTACCTTGCTCCACCCATTTACTTATTACATCAATATCATATTGCGATAGTACTTTTTGGTCTAAAAACTGGCTGTAAGTAGCATCGGCAGGCCAAGGTGGCATGTATCTACTACGTGTAACTTCACGTATCATTTTAGCATGCTTTAATACTTGTGTGTAGTTAAGTAATTCAAATGGTCCTGCGCCATTTTTTTTGTGGCAAGGTACGCAGTTTTTTATAAGTATAGGAGCTATATCTTGCGCATACGTAGGGTGTTGGGGCAGTGTAGGTGTAGTATTTGATGTAGATGATGTACACGCATACAACAACAGCGTACATATAACTGCTGTTATACATACATATTTTTTATTCGATAAGGCAACCCACAGGCGTGTTACTAGCATGGCGTAATTTGAGTTGATGAATATAATCGTAAATATTGTCTTGTAGGTAATAAATTGTAGCGTTGTTTTTATGTGCGCCTAAGGCTTCATTTTTATTGTCTATTTTACCACTATAAATAATTTCACCCTTATTGTTTAGTAATAGGCAATGCGGCGTATGTGTGCCGTGCAAAGCGTGCTGTAGGGCTTTGTTAGCATCATTTAACAATGGGAAATTAATATGGTATTGCGCTGCAAACTGTTGATACTCTTGCACCGAATATAAATTTCCACTAAACACTCCAATAAGTTGCATAGGCGCTTTATTTGGTTGTAAAAAACTGCGTTTTAGTTGTACGGACAATTTATTTAATGTAGGCGTATAATCAATACATATAGGGCATTCGGGTGCTAAAAACACTACTACTGTTGCGCTGTAATGCCTTATAAAACTAGTATTTAACTGTGTGTTGTAAATAGTACGAGTATGTATAGTACAACTATTTTGACTTAATATTCTTGTGGGTATTAATACACAAAAAAGCGGAATTATTATAGATTTAAAACGAAACATCAAGGTCGTATTTACGATACATAGATGGTACTTTAAACATTTTTATGTCCAATACCTTAGGTTCTACTTTTATGGTTCTAATGCTTTGATTAACCAATGCCTTATTTCCCTCGTCTTTGCTGTGTTGGTAGGCTTCGAGCGGAATACAACCTGCGTTATCATGCAATAGCAAAAAGTAATTGGCCAATTTTTCTTTACGGTTTAATGCCTGTAAGTGCGGCACAAAAAAATTGTAATTGCCCGTAGCCACCCAATAGTCAATACTAGTACGCTCTTTAACGTTGGTAACAGCCCATAATTCGCACAATATACCTGCTACTTTTTTGTAATTGCCAGTACGTGCGTATTCTATTTTGCCTGTTACTTCGGTTTTTATTTTATTATCATACAATAGCCACATTTTATTACTTGGGCTTACCGCAAATATTTTATTACTAAGCATATTCATTACTAAGTAACCTTGTATTTTACCTTTTTTGTCCAGTTCCTCAATGCGTACATTGGGTTCTTTTACATAATATTGATAGTACGACGTATCAGTACCTACTACACGCATAAGATGTATGCGCCCCTCAAATGATTGCGCAATAGCAGTACTATGTGTACTTGTAAGCACACATAATAGCAGCGAAAATAAGTAGTGTTTAGTAGTCATAATTATCAACTACAAACAACGCAACTATTT
>JBEBIC010000310.1:0-3009 GCA_040080595.1 Bacteroidia bacterium
ATTATAACATTAGCATTGCTATTGTTATAATAGTTTTTATCTTTATCTTTTTAAAATCTATACATAATCTAACTGCAAAATAGAGTTTATACCGAATAACAAACAAGTCAATATCCCATCTTATTTTAACCAGAATTCAAGTATTCAAGTATTCAATTTTTAAAATTTCCAGTAAACGCGCTCATTTAACACAATCAACAATTTCTCAATTTAATATACAAATCTTAATCGGTATAAACTCTAATGAATAAATATATTACAAGTTTAGTAGCACTAATTTTATTTACTACTACTACTATGACTTTGGCTCAATGGAATAGTAACACCACTATAAATACCCCTATAGCCATTGCTACCAAAGGGCAAAGCAACATGCATTCCGTTACCGATGGAGCTAACGGAATGATATTAACATGGGAAGACAATAAAAACAGTACAGCTACATCAACCGATATATATGCACAACGCATAACTACTAATGGCAATACCGTGTGGACTGCTAATGGTGTAGTTGTTTGTAACGATGCAGCATTGCAAAAATCGGTAGTAATAACCGATGCTGGCAATGGTACTGCTATTATTGCTTGGCAAGACTATAGAAATGGTAATAGCGATATTTATGCTCAAAAAATAGACTCGTTGGGCAATGTACTTTGGGCAAACAACGGCGTGGCAGTAGTAAGTAAAACTACCACCCAAAAAAATCCAAAACTAATAAGCGATAATGCAGGCGGTGCTATTATAGTGTGGGAAGATTCGGTAAATTTATATTATGATATATATGCACAAAGCATAAACAGTGCGGGTGTTGCGCAATGGACTACAGGTGGTGTGGCTATATGTAGTGCGGCTAATTTACAATTAAACCCCAAAATAGAAATAGATGGTATAGGTGGCGCTATTATAACCTGGCAAGACAAACGCAACGGTGGCGATTATGATATATATGCACAACGTATAAACGCTACAGGAACAACACAATGGACTGCCAACGGAATAGTAGTAGCGCTTGCGCTTAAAACACAACACAACCCACGTATAGAGCCCGATGGAGCTAACGGAGCTTACATAGCTTGGGAAGATAAACGCACTAATATAGATTACGATATATATGCACAACACATAAGCGCAGCAGGTGTAGCCACATGGGCTAACAACGGCGTGTTGGTATGCGGTGCAGCGGGAAACCAATCGGGCACTGATATAAAATTTTTGGGTGCTAACATTATTTTGGCTTGGAAAGATAATAGAGCAGGGAGTAATCAAATATTTACACAACTACTGTCAAGCAATGGCACTGCGGTGTTGGCGAGTAATGGCATTTTATTGTCCAACAGCATAAAATCTACCAATGTAAATACTGTAGCCGATGGTGCAGGTGGTGCTATTATAACGTGGCAAGATTCTGTGGCTAATAGTTGGAATATTGAGGCGCAAAAAATAAACGCTACGGGTACATTGCTATGGAGTACTGGCGGTGTAGTAGTGGCTAATGCTGCTAATAACCAAATAAACCCTGCACACGTAAGCGATGGTGCTGGAGGCGCTATATTTGCCTGGGAAGACAATAGAACTGGAGTAGATTATGATGTATATGCACAGCGCATTTATAGTAACGGTAGTTTAACAAGCATTGCAAATAGTAGTGTTATAAGCAACTTAGAAAATACTGTTTACCCTAATCCTATTACCGATAAAGGAATAGTAAAAATAAATACTAACGATATGTTGCGCATTAAAATATACGCAATAAATGGTACTGAAATTAAAAACGAATACCTTACTACTAATTACGTAATAAACGCTACCGATTACCAAAACGGCGTGTATATGTATGAACTATTAAGTAATGATGGTAGTAAACTAAAGCATGGAAAATTTATAATTAACCAATAACTAATAATGAATAAACACAACACCTATATAAGTATAAGTATAATAGCACTTGCACTAATTGCGAGTTGTAAAAAGCCCGAAGGACAAGGCGGAAGAGCGTCTATACAAGGTAAATTATTAATACGCAATTATAATAATGGATTTACTATACTACAAGATACGTTTTATGTAGCAGGAGAAAACGTATTTATAATGTATGGCAACGAAACCAGTGTGGGCGATAACGTAAAAACGGCACCCGATGGTAGTTTTAAATTTGAGTATTTACGCAAAGGGAAATACAAAATATTTGTAACATCAAAAGATAAACAAAACCCAACATTTACGGGTACTATACCCGTAATTAAAGAGGTAGAAATAACATCAAACAAACAAACTGTTGATGTAGGCGATATAGTAGCGTATGACTAAAAATTTTGCAACACTACTTATTGTTATTGGCGTAAGCACTCCCATTTTTGCACAACCTAGCAAAGATGCTGGCGCATGGTTTACGTTTAAT
This sequence comes from Bacteroidia bacterium, assembly GCA_040080595.1. Lineage (GTDB taxonomy): Bacteria > Bacteroidota > Bacteroidia > UBA4408 > UBA4408 > JACMRI01. Next base: position 2,399 of record JBEBIC010000310.1, read on the forward strand.
ATAGATTATGAATTTAAACCCAAACTAACATTGCTTGTAACCCAAGAGTTACGCCTGCGCGAAAACATAAGTACATTAAACCTAACCTATACTGATGTGGGCATACAATACAACCCTATTAAACCCCTAAAAACATCAATTGTATATAGAGGAATACAAAAATATTCGTGGGAAACACCTGTAAGTTTTAGGCACCGAATAATGTGGGACGTAGTACTTAAACATAAACTAAACAATCTTGTGTTGCAATACCGTAGCAGGTTACAGGCCGAAGTTAAAAACTATTACACATCGGTTACAGGTAAAAATACTGAGTTTTTTTGGCGTAATAAATTTGCATTAAAATACGAACTAAACAAACGCATTACACCTTACTTAGCAATAGAAGTGCGCACACAATTACACGATGCTAAAAATCAATTTTACGACACCGAAACGCATCGTTTGCGCTATCAACTAGGAGTAGATTATAAGTTAAGCCAAAAACAAAGTGTAGGCGTTTACTACTTATTACAAGATGAATTTAATCTACCCAATGCACAAGACCAATACATTGTAGGATTAGAATACAGTATAACTATCAAATAAAAAATAACCTAATAACTGTCTCT